>NZ_JANMZA010000174.1:0-6369 GCF_031382685.1 Chamaesiphon sp. OTE_8_metabat_110
GATCCAGAATATCTAGTAATGCTCGATCGATACGCGCAAAAGTTTGTTTAAATATCGATTTACCCCCAACCTACAACTACGGTATATACACAAGTCTGTTAAAGTTGCTGCATAGCCCCTTTACCCCACCCCAGACCTCCCCTTATAAAGGGGAGGGAGCGAAAGTCCCCCCTGCTTGGTGCGCTTACACTGTCGGGGAACCCGAACAGTGCGCGCATCCGCTTTATAAGGGGGGGTTGGGGGGGTAATCCCAGCGAAAACGAAGCCCTAAAGCCTAAAGCCTAAAACCTGCGAAAAATCCGGTCTTGGGGTTTCCCCAAGTGAAGGACTTTTTCAAGACAAAAACCTAACCTACGATCGCGAGGTAGATTTAAGTGGACGGGTAGTTATCTCCGGAGTCTGACCGAATTGAATAATGACAGAAGTAATTAGGGCAATCAGGACGATGACCCCTAAATCGCGACGAAAATAATCGGCACCTTGAGTAATTTCGAGGATCGACCAGTAGAGCAGCGAAACAAAAGCTAAGATATCTAAGGCAACTTTGACTTGACCTGTTTTAAAGAAAAACTTTAGCAGCGTCGCCGAAATCCAGATGATAATCGGTAGATTAGGTGATTGCATGATGACAACTTCACCAGTGCTATCTCGAAATAATCGATCGAACAAATTTGTATTTTCATTCATGATTAAAAAGAGTGTGAGTTAATTGCTAAAAATTATTTACGAAATGTCCACTCCAGCGATTTAATCGGTGCTGTTTGGAGGACATCTACCAATTCCTGGTTACTGGCAAATTTCATCTGCTTGGGATAAGTAGCATCGATTCGCAGCGTAAATTCTGAGCTGGTAAACGGCCACGGCTGGACACTCAGCGTCCCATCTTCACGCTCTAAGATGTCATGTCGATCGCCACTCGGCCCGGTAGCGATTTCCAGCCATCTTTGACCGTCAGGGATCTGGCGCTGACACAAAATCAACGACAATCGATCGCAACACTGCATTTTGTCATAGGCTTTCTGGACATCAGCTTTTTTCAGCTTCAAGCTTTTGCGCCAGGTGGTTTGCAGTTCGATTTGTTTGTCCAAAAACTCATCGAGTTCGGGGAGCTTGCCGCGCCGTCCCTCATTTAGAAAGCTCATGTGCATGGATACCAGCAATGCGACCCAGCGCCCCCGATAGAGGGCATTTTCCACATGCTCGTACAGGGGTGCTACTTCCAAATTTTCGCCCAAGGTGAAGTCTAGTGGTGCCCCGGCTTTAGTGAGGCAGTCGCCTTGCCATTCGCGCTCTAGATCGTCATGATGGGCGATCGCGGCGATCGTATCCACCAGATGAGCTGTATCATCTGGAGTCTCCCAATGCGCCGCTACTTGGGCAGCTAGGAGTGCGTGAGCGCGATGGTAGATGATTTCCCAGCCGTTGTCAGTCAGATTGGCAATCATGTGGTGAAGAGGGAGAAATAGACCTCCTGCGAAAGTAAAAATACAATTTTGTTCGGTATTGTTTTCATCCAAAGTATCCCCTGTCTCGATCCCCTATCCCCCTCCTACGGTGTATGCACAAGTCGGCTGTTGCTCCGTTTCCAGATCTAAATCCCCCAACCCCCTTGGAAAGCTTGCTCTAAAGTCCCCCTTTCCAAGGGGGATTGAGGGGGATTTCTAGGGTTTTCGCTTCGCTCCAAACTTGTGTGTACACAGCAGCTATTCCCTCAATCGTCGTTAGCGTGCTGCGCCTTACCTGCCACCTTGGTATCATGGTCTTCCTTCAGACGAGAGATGACATTAAATGCGTCGGCGGTTGGGGGTGAGGCATCTTCTTGAACGCCTTCAGTCGGGCCGCCAATTTCGTGCCAAGCATCCAGACCGCCCATGATATGAGTTACGGCTTCAAAGCCAGCAGCTCTGAGCATTTGAGCGGCTTCATGCGCTCGATCGTCAGACTCGGCATAGATGTAGATATCATGCTCGGGCTGGAGTGTAGACTTCATCTGGTCGAGCTGCTCCATGGGCATCGAGACTGCCCCAGTGATGCGTCCTTGGTTGAAGGCTTCATGTTCGCGAATATCAATAATCGATAAGGCAGGTTCGCCCCATTCGAGCAGCTTTTTGAGGTCGTAGGCAGTCGATACATATTGGAGTACAACTGGGGTTGGCGTTAGATTGCCCAGGGCATCTTGAATACCTTCGACAATATCGTGTAAATTTGCCATAAAGTTTTGTTTGCTAGCTTTCCTGATTACATCTACAGCATTGCAGAATCCAGCTCGAACCACTTCTACCCAAAGGTAGATCGTTAGATAACAGGATTAGACCTGTAGAAAGGCAGCTCAACTGCGAGAATCATGCTAAGTTGCGGCAATTAGTGCGTAATGGATCGGTGTAGATAGCGCTCGGCGGATAAAACTCAAACTTCAAGCCCAAATCGATGCCGACATCTTTCTTTGGGCTAGTGGTATAATCTCTAAGTCAGTGGATAGATTACAGATAAATTATTTTCAAGTAATCTGTAGTTTGCTACGGTCGAGTTGAAATTTATGAGTACTTCGCCCTACACGCTGCTAATCGTCGATGATGTTGCTACCGATCGAGAGTTGTATCGACGTGCCCTAAGATCGTCCAACTCTAACTATCATCTCTTAATCGCAGAATCAGTCGCAGCGGCACTCGAACTATGCCGCTCTCACCAGATCGATGCTGTGCTGCTCGATTATCTCCTCCCCGATGGCAATGGGCTAGATTTTCTAGAGCGATTAGCGGTGCAAACCAGTGGCAGCAATCCGCCTGTAGTGATGATATCGGGGCAGGGTAACGAACGGATTGCCGTTCGCGCTATCAAAATGGGTGCGGCAGATTATCTAGTCAAGAGCGACCTGACAGCAGAGCTATTACTCGCGACGCTCCGCAGTGCGATTGAAAATAACCGCTTGCAACGGCAATTGAGACAGTGTGAACAGCGGTTTGGGACGGCGATCGAAAATATGCTCGACTGTTTTGGCATTTGCTCGGCAATTCGCGATCGTGCTGGGCAGATCGTCGATTTTCGATTTGACTATCTAAATATGACGGCAATGCAGAGCAATCGGATGACGGAGGCTGACAGGGGTAAAACGCTCTGTGAAGTGTTTCCGGCCCTTCGCGAGACGGGATTGTTTGCCGAGTATTGTCAGGTGGTCGAGACGGGGATACCGCTGGTCAAAGAAGATTTAGTATATACGGATGTATTTGGGGGCGAACGATTGACTAATGCCTATAACGTGCAGATTGCTAAATTAGATGATGGGTTTACGGCTTCCTGGCGAGATATCACTGCCCAAAAACAAGTCGAACTCAGTCTGACAGCAGCTAACCAGCAGATTACGACGATTTGGGAAAGTATGACCGATGCCTATGTGACGCTCGATCGCGACTGGCAGGTCGTCTATACTAATTCGGCGGCAACTGAAGTATATCGCCAAACAACTGGTTTATTACCAGCAGAATATTTGGGCAGAAGTCATTGGGAAGTGTTTCCCGCGACGGTGGGCACGATTGTCGAGCGGGAGTATCATCGGGCTGTGACCGATCGAGTGGCGGTACATTTCGAGCTATTCTATGAGCTAACCGAAACATGGTTTGAGGTTCATGCTTATCCCTCAGATGTCGGCTTGGGGATTTATTTTCGGAATATTGACGATCGCAAACGAATTGAACTGGCGCGGATCGCCGCCGAGCAAGAGCGCGATCGCTTTTTCGATTTAAGGATCGATCTGCTGGTAGTTGCCAATCTGGAAGGGTATTTCGTGCGGGTCAATCCAGTTTGCGAAGAAATGCTCGGTTTTACCAGTGCTGAAATGATGGCACAACCCTTTCTCAGCTTAGTGCATCCTGACGATCTCGCCGCCACGATGGCTGTTGTCGAAAGCTTGAGCGCAGGTAATACGCTAGTTAATTTTGAGAATCGCTATCGCTGCCAGGATGGCTCCTATCGCTGGCTGTTGTGGAGTGCGATCCCGGATCTCGATCGGCAATTAATCTATGCCAATGGTCGGGACATCACCGCACGCAAGCGCGATGAAGAATTACTCCGCCAGAGTGAAGAATTAACCCGTCGCATCCTAGAGAGCAATCGCGACTGCATCAAAGTTGTGGATTTAGCAGGTCGGTTGATTTATATGAACGATTACGGACAGTCGCTGATGGAAATCGATGACTTCTCCACTGTCGCTAGGAGCCAATGGTGCGAATTCTGGCAAGATAGCGACCGAGCAGCGGCGCAAACTGCTTTTAGCATCGCCTTAGCTGGGGGAGTCAAGCGGTTTGATGGTTATTGTGCGACTTCTAAAGGTACGCCGAAATGGTGGGAAGTAATCGTCACACCGATCCTCGGTGCCGATGGACAAGTCAGCCAAATTTTATCGGTTTCGCGCGATATTACCGAACGCCAGCAAGCAGCAGCACTCCTCCAGGCGCAGCAAGCCACGATCCAGCAGCAATTAGGCGAAATCGAAGCTATTTATTTGTCGGCTCCAATCGGACTATCCTATATCAGTAACGAGCTGAAATTCGTGCGGGTCAACGAGCGGCTGGCACAAATTAATGGTTTGCCAATCGCCGCACATATCGGGCTGACGATCCGGGATGTGTTGCCAGAAATGGCAGATGCGATCGAAGCCCTGTATCGGCAAGTTATTGAGTCGGGGGAGCCAATTTTCGATTTAGAGTTGAGTGGTAGCACTCCTTCCCAGCCTGGAGTGGAGCGGCACTGGTTAGCTGCCTACTACCCGCAAACAGATCTCAGCGGTCGAGTGGTGGGGGTAAACGCGACGGTGCAAGAGATTACCGATCGCAAGCGGCTGGAAGCGGCACGAGTAGCAGCAGAGCAAGAGCGCGATCGCTTCTTCAATTTGTCGATCGATCTCCTCGCAATCGGCAACTTTGACGGGTATTTCACCAGGCTCAATCCAGCATGGGAACAGGTATTGGGCTATACCACTGCGGAATTAATGGCGCAATCCTTTGTCGAATTAATTCACCCTGAAGACGTAGCAATCACTGCCGCCGCGATGCGACAAGGGCAAAATGCAGGCGTGCAGAGTAAGGATTTTGAGAATCGGTACCGTTGCAAAGATGGCTCTTATCGCTGGCTATCGTGGAGTACGATGCCTTATCCCGATCGAAACTTGATGTATGGCATTGCGCGGGATATTACCGCTCGGAAGCAAACCCAAGCCGCTCTCGAAGATCGCAACCGCGAACTAGACTCATTTGTATATGTAGTATCTCACGATCTCAAAGCACCCCTACGCGCAGTTGCCAATCTCTCCCGGTGGATTGAGGACGACTTGGCAGGACAACTCACCGCCGCTACTCGAACGCAAATGAACCTCTTACGCAGCCGTGTAGATCGGATGGCAGGGACGATCGACGGACTGCTCGACTATGCTCGTGTCGGTCGCAGCGAGGACGCGATCGAACCCGTCGCCGTGGCACGATTGCTAGCAGATGTCATCGATACACTAGCTCCACCACCCACATTTGCGATCGCTCTCCCCGCCGAGCTACCAATCCTCATCACCAAGCGCCTACCATTATTTCAAGTATTTGTCAACTTAATCGGCAACGGCATCAAACATCATCATTCCGAGGCTGGCACGATTGGGATTGCGATCGCCCAGCGGGGAGATTGGTATGAATTTGCGGTGTCTGATGATGGCTCGGGGATTGCCCCCGAACACCAAGAGCGGATGTTTAAAATCTTCCAAGCTGTGAATCCGCAAAATCGATCGGACAGTACAGGCATCGGACTCGCGATCGTCAAAAAGATCGTCGAAGCCGAAGGTGGTACCATTTGGTTAGAGTCGGAACTGGGCAAGGGGACGACTTTTTATTTTACCTGGCCGAAGGGGTAGAGGGACGGGGGGACTGGGAGACTGGGAGACTGGGGGACTATTCGATTACTTTACCCTTTACCCTTTACCCTTTACCCTTTACCCTTTCCCCTTTCCCCTAAAAAACCCTTCCCCACATTCAATCATGTCCGACCAACAAACTTTAACCCATACCGATATTCAAGTTTTTCTAGAACATATTGCCCCATTCGACAGGTTATCACCGACCGACCTACAATATTGGATAGGTAAAATGAAACCACTTAGGTTTCGGATGGGTCAAAAAATCCTCATTAACAGCCAGCTACCCAACCACCTATTAGTTATCTACTCTGGTAAAGTCCGCCTAGTTGGGGTCGAACCCAGTACCAGTAAACCAGTCTCGCTCCAAGTATTAGAACCAGGCACGCTTTTAGGTGGAATTAGTCTCCTTCGCAACATTCCCTGTGAGACTGCTCTCGCCTCCGAAGAAACCGTTTGCTTCGTCCTTCCTGCTGGTG
>NZ_JANMZA010000278.1:0-3944 GCF_031382685.1 Chamaesiphon sp. OTE_8_metabat_110
CCAACGGGCGGGGTGGGTAGATCTACGCTAATAACAATTCACCAACGATCGCCTCTACTCAGAGTGACATTCTCTTGGTAATGTCCCGTTTAGCATTATTTAGTACAATCGAAGACCTACCCACCCCGCCCTACGGGCACCCCTCCTGGGAGGGGATTTACATGCGGATGCTCAGGGATGGATGGATCGGACTACGAAGATCGATTAACCTTCGATCGCGACTGGCTGTGTGGCAGCTTTAGCAGGTGCTAGGCGATCGATTCCTTGCTTGACGATCGTTTGCAGGTAAGCGGCTCGTTGGTTGGCTTGGAAGACTTTCTGGAGGGTAGTGCCGAGCAGATCGAGGTTCCAGGCATGAGCGGGTGTGGGGGCGAGGAGATCTTGCGCTTCGAGATACTCGACTAGGGTCAAACCCGCGATGTGAGTCAAGTAAGCAGCACTCACGCCTTGGACTAAGCCGCCAGCGACATAGGTGACGGCGTTAGTTTTGAGAATACCGCTGACTGTTTGGGTACACAGTTCGACTAGTCCCAGTTTCAGCATGACGTTACCCATTGCCCCGGCGGCGGCTTGAGCGTGTTCGATCGAGAATTTTTGCTGATAGATCGCCCCTAAATCGACGACCATTTGGGCATTTACCGCAGCGGTAGCAAGTAAGTCGAGTGCGGGTACCGGGTTAGCGAAGGCAGCCGCAGCGACAATCCACTGGTTTTGTTCGATCGTGGGTAGGGCGCGATCGCGGCGGACGGCGTTCAGGATAGTCTTGGCAGTGGTTTGGACGCCTGCGATTTGACGGTAAGTATTCCCCCACAGCAGTTGTTCGCTTTCGGTGGCTAAGATATTTGCCAATTGCCGATCGAGACTACTAATATCTGTAGGCGGTGTTTCTGCTGTCTCGATGGTGGTGCCATCGGCTTGAATTTTGCGGACTTTAATTGCGGTTGGCGCACTGGTAGTCGCTACTACGTCAGTAGGCGCAAGGGTGCCAGCGACACTCGACTGGAGCTGATGTAAAATCAGATTGCGTTCTGCTGGTAAGTATCGATCGGATCGATCGAAGACTAACAGCACGCGCTGTTGAGCTTGATGCAGGGCAGCGATCTGCTTGTATTCGGTAGCCGTCAGATCGCCATTGGTGACAAATAGTACCAAATCGGCAGCGAGCGCTACGCGGATGGCTGTGGCATTGGTGGTACTGTCGCCGCCAACGGTAAATAAAGCTGGTGTCTCAACGTATTGTAATGGCGTGGCTGAAACTACTGGCTCGGTTGCCAGTGCTTGCATCAGGCTGCTTTTACCGACTTTTTGCCCGCCAGTAATCGCAATCTGACGATTTGTGCGCGTGAGATTGGTTTGCGCTTGAGTTAATTGTTGGCGCAATGTGGCGATTTGTCCCGCGCCAGGACTCTCGATTGCCAGTCGATCGATTACTAATTCTACTTGCTGGAGGACTCGATTGAGTGTCGCCCGATTGATGTCTACTGGCGCTAGTGGCACTTGTGCTGTCTTGCCGCGCTGAGTGTACCACCAATAGCCGCCACCTGCGGCGATCGTCCCCAGGGTCAACCAGTCACCGACACCAGCTAAGCTGTGGGAGACACTATCTAAACCCCATAAACCTAACGATAACCCAATCCCACCAATCAAAAGCGGACGTTGTAATTGTCCAGTCATAAATGCCCCGTCAATGTAATGCTAGATCGCGTTCATTACTTCTAGACTAATCGATCCGGGCGCGATCGAGCAGGGGAAATCCCGATCGTTACTTAAGTTAAACATGGGGGTTTACCCACCTTGCTCGGTGCGAACCGATTGGGGCGCGGGCAACTGGGAGTTAAAGGGAGCGACTAGGTATGCTTGATTTTGTGGCGGGTTAATTCGATCGTAATTTTGCCGCCAAAATCTGGAATTGGTGCGGCTAGCTTGTGGAGTTTTAACTCTACGAACTCGACCAGATCGTCAGCTAAGACTGTCGTCACGATCGTCTCGGCAAGTTTTTCGACGAGGGCAAATTTAGCCGTAGAAATTATCTGTTTGACCGCTGAAATAGCGCTGCGATAATCGAGTGTATCTTCAATCCGATCGCTTTGACCGGATGCCGCTAAATCAACGCCAATCCGCAGATCGACTTCAAACCATTGTCCTAAAGTTTGCTCCTCCGGCAAGTATCCCGTATAGCCATAACACCGTATCCCTGTTAATTGAATTACATCCATATATTCTAAAATATTGGCATCGCCACCAATCTCAAGTCATTTCCATCGCCCTAGAAAAATAACCGGAACGCATCCGCAATTCTCAATTCTCAATTCTCAATTCTCAATTAATTGCTGCCAGTCCAATTACCTTGATTTAATTCATTCCAAACTTCATCAATTAACATCCCCGAATTTTCCGATCTGCCAATATCTTGAAGATTGATAAACTCATCCGCACCATCTGGAATCCCCGGCGACTCGAAACTCAATAAATCTAGATCGTGTTCGGAAAAATCTAGCCCGAGATCGGTCAGATCTAGCTCCATCATGCCATTTGGCGCAGCAATACCGCGATCGTCAGCACCCCCAAATACATAGGCAATCTCATCGAGATTGCTATTGACGGCTCCAGCATCGATCGGCAAATGTTCTTCTGACTCTAGAGTGGTATCCGTAAAATGTGGCGCGGGTGTCGCTGTAGCTACTATCGGGGTCGCGATCGTCGCTACAACTGCCGCTGCTCCCATTGCGGTCATCCCAGCGAGGGGGAGCGAACTGCCTTCGGTTTCCGCCAGAGTTTCGCTGGGGGCGGGGGTAGTTGTTGCCGCAAAATTGCCACGATCGTCGGTTTGGGCAGTTGCCGTTGGGGCGACGGCTGCTGTTGGACGATCGTGGCGATCGTCATGACTAGCGGTAGGCGTGGGTGGGGCCGGGACTGCTGATGGGGCGATCGTTGCACCGAGCGAGGTCGCCGTCGCATTCACCGCTACTGGCTCACTGAGAGCATCTGGCTCGTCGGGACAGAATTCTAAACACAACCTAATCCGCCCCTTTTGCCAGCCCTTAGAGCCAAATCTCAGGGCTTCACAGTCGAGTCCGCGATCGGTGAACCAGGCATTGTTTTCTTCGTTCCAATTCTCGATCGCTTTTTTGAGATGACTTTCGATCGCTTCGTTGAGTTCGCCGACTCGAAAGGTGCGATGACCGCTAAGCACTAATGTATCGTGTTGAACTGAGATAACTTCGCCACTTTCGAGCGACTCAAAGCGATCGTGCATAATAATCTCCACTAAATTCGCGCGAATGTTGATATTTTTAACTGGTTAGCGATCGAGGTATTCGATCGCTAATATCATATTACAGAAACCAACCATAACTGTGTAATCCTTTACCCAGTAAGTTGACACCTAGATAACAAATCCAAACGACGACGAAGCCAAGGGTTGCCAAAATAGCGGGTTTGCGTCCTTGCCAGCCTTTGGTAATTCGCGAGTGCAGATATGCCGCAAAGACCAACCAAGTAATCAATGCCCAAGTTTCTTTCGGATCCCAGCTCCAATACGAACCCCATGCTTCGTTTGCCCAGACCCCACCTGCAATAATCCCGATCGTCAGTAAGGGGAAGCCCAAACCGATAACGCGATAGCTGATATTATCCAAGGTATCGGCGAGGCTCAACCGCTGAGGGGTGAGTGTGGCAGTTGCCATTGTCGTTGTCGGTAATGTCATCACTGCTATGTTACCCATGTCGGCGGTATTAATTGCCATTGGTGCGGCAGCTTCGGCGACTTTTTGAGTGGCAAGGCTACTGGTTAGGCGATAACCACTCCCACCAAAAGAGCTACCCCGCAACTCGATATCCTGTCCGCGCGTGACAAACAAAAAGGCGATTGCCAGTACCGATCCCACCATCAATGTAGCATAAGAAATCATCATCACACTGACGTGCATCATCAACCAGTTGGA
>NZ_JANMZA010000297.1:0-10565 GCF_031382685.1 Chamaesiphon sp. OTE_8_metabat_110
TAATTAAATATAAGATATCGTGTAGGGTGGGCACTGTCTTGATTCGCTCGATCTGGAGGAAACCTCCAGGGCGCGAATCGCTGCCCACCAGCTAGGTTCCAGACATAATCTATCTTATAAATAATTGCATCTACCTACTTAAGTAAGATTTAGTTATGAGTGCGAAAGTCAGCATTACTCTCGATGAAGATGTCCTGGAATTTGTAGATCGGTCGAGCCAAAATCGCAGCCAATTTATCAATGAAATACTGTCCCAAGCCAAAAAGAACAAGTTGCTACAAGAGCTGGCTGATGCCTATACAGAATTAGCCGGAGATCCTGAATATCAAGCTGAAAGCAAGTTATGGGATGTCACCGTAGGAGATGGCATCGATGCCTAGTGGCGATCTCAGGTACTTCTTTGAGCTACAAAATATTGGTATGAAACCCACTCGATCGAGACTAGCCCCCAAGTACCGAGCAGTTGCAGCGATCGCGAAGATCGCCATAGTGTCATCCGATCGATAGAACGATTACAGGCAAATAGCGCGTTAAACTCCAAACATTGCTCTATACTCTTTGCCCCACCCGAACGCTATCGAGGTAACTTGTGGTAGGTCTAAATCCGATCGACGATCCGCCCATCAAATTAGAGACCAAAACATCCATTGAGATCGCCCGGATTCCCACTCCTGAGATTCGCCGAAGCTTAATTGCGTCTTCGATCGATGGGGTATTTGCCGCTATTTATTCTAACCTCACCAGCGGCGTGTTGCTGAGCAATTTCCTGGTCGATTTGCGGGCAAATTCATTTGAAGTCGGTATTTTAGCCGCCATTCCGATGTTAGCCAATGTCGTCCAACCGCTGGGAGCCTGGTGGGGCGCTCGATCGAACAGTCGGCGCAATTACTGTTCGAGTGTCAATATCCCCGCCCGATTTGCGTGGGTATTACTGGCGCTGGGGATTAGCTTATATACTCGGCATCTGCTCGACGATCGCACGATGGTCATCTGGACGATGGTGGTAGTCGCCGTGAGCCACCTCCTCGGCGGGTTGGGGAGCGCCACCTGGTTGAGTTGGATGGCAGCGCTAGTCCCGAGTAAATTGCGCGGTCGCTACTTTAGCATTCGCAATACTGTCTCTAATCTGACTAGTCTCATCGCGGTGGCGCTGGCAGGTTTCTGGGTTGCTAACTATCCCCGAGGTGAAATTGAAGCCTACGAGATCGCGATAGGAGTAGCGATAATCGCTGGGTTTGTCAGCATGGTGTATCAATGGCAAATGGTCGATGTTAGTCCGCCAAGGCTGGCTGTCGCCAATCCTGAGAACTTTGAGGGAAATGCAACTTCAGTGGCTCCAGAGGCTGAATTTGCCGCACCACAGATCTCCGACGCGATCGAGACGATCCTGCAAGATCGCTACTTTTTGGGATTTACGATCTGTTTTAGTGCTTGGATGTTTTCGCTCAATCTCAGCGCGCCATTTTTTAACCTGTACCTGCTTCAAGATCTCGCGATCGATGTGAGCTGGGTAACGCTCTACAATAGCTTGACATCGGCGGCTAATCTGGCTTTACTCATTCCCTTTGGTCGCTGGAGCGATCGAATTGGCACCCAGATTCCGCTGATTGGCATGGGACTAGTCATGGCATTGTTACCCGTGTTGTGGCTGGGAATCGGCACAGATTCACTCTCGTTGTGGGTGGGTTTACCGCTGCTATTTATTCTCAATGGTGGTGCTAGTGCCGCGATCGATCTGTGCTTAAATAATCTCCAGATCGAAATCGCTCACGAGCATCATCAAGCCCAGTACTTTGGCATTATCGCCGCGATGGGTGGGATTAGTGGTTCCTTGGGTACCTTAGTGGGCGGTACGGTGGCTAGCTGGGAAATTGTCGGTGGATTGACGGGTTTATTTGTGATTTCCAGCATCCTCCGGTTATTATCTCTATTGCCGATGATTTTCCTGCAACCAGCGGGCGAACGCTCTGTATTTCAATTACTAGAATTTACCTGGTTAGCACGATTGCTAAAACGTTCTGATTCACTATGAATTCAAAAGCCCCCTGCTTGGTGCGCTAATCCGTCGGGAAACCCGACGAACGCGCATCCGCTTTTCAAGGGGGTTGGGGGATTTAGATCTCAAAACGAAGTCCAACCGACGTGTGTATACACCGTAGCTTATAAAGGGGATGCTAGGTGGGGTAAAGATCCATAGCTTTAATTCTTTAAATTGGAATCGGTATTACTAGCTAACTGGAGGAACACTTCATCAAACTTTAATAAAAAGTATCCCGTCCAACCCTGTGAAAAACTCCACCAACCATTCAACCCAAAAATATAGGCTCTGGGTAAACTTCCTGGCGGCGAATTCAGATCGCAATTAAAGTCATCCCATTCCGATAACCATCTCCCACCAACCCGCCACCGCACACATTCACCAAACTTATTTTCACTAATTGTTTGGGCGTGCATATTTCCCGATGACTTACAGCCAAGCTGCTGCCACAAATCGCGCTGCACGCTAAATCCAAAGCGCCCATTACTGGCTGTAACCCACAATCGATCGATCTCAGTCAACGCCTGCTGTGAAATGTGCGGCACATCTGTGGTTGATAACCAGCCCTCTCGCTCGCGATTTGCTAATGATAATAACAAGCGTTTAGTTTCCAGATCGGCTGCTTTAAAATTACCTAAATTAAGTAATTCTTCTAAGCGAGTGCCAGCACCAAAAGTTGACCCACGATCGTCAGCAGGCTGGACTTGCTGCATAACTAGAGATCGATCGGATTTCAAGAACTCATATGCAGTATTAATCAACTGAAACTTTGCTCGTGCTTGCTGTTGTAAAACGGCATCGCCCACAAACCGATCTGGATGCCAAACTTTCGCTAAATTCCGATAAGCCTGCTTAATCTCCGCTGGTGAGGCTCCAACTTCGAGTTCGAGCACTTGGTAGTGTAGCTCTGGTTTCATACGGGCAATTAGATTAAGCTATAAATGGTCGAGTTGGCGATCGCGCTTGTTGCTGCCAATCGCAGATCTAGGATACCCAAATCTCGATCGATTATCGATCGTCTCCATGATTTTGTGCCGTTTTATACCTTTATTTTTCACTATTCTCCAGCCTAGATCTAGCTGCGAGATTTGCTAGGATCCCACTGTTAAATCTACGAATTTTTAGTTACCTTTTTGTGAGTAAACATGACCCTAATTAACGACGAAATCCTCGCAACTATTCCCTCGCCTTGTTTTGTACTAGAAGAACGACTACTCGATCGCAATCTTAGCATCTTCGATCGAGTCCAGAAAGCTGCCCCGATTCGCATCATGCTCGCGCTCAAAGGGTTTGCATTATTTCCGAGTTTCCCCCAGATTCGCACCACCCTTCAGGGTGCGTCTGCTAGCTCCTTGTGGGAAGCTCGACTCGCCGCTGAGGAGTTTGGGAGCGAGGTACATGTTTATTCGCCAGCTTATCGGGATGAAGATGTGCCCGAAATTCTGACTTATGCTTCCCACATGACCTTCAATTCGCTCGCGCAGTACGATCGATTTCGCGCTCAGCTAGCGGCACATACGCCCCACAAACCCTCAGCCGGACTGCGAATCAATCCAGAGTATTCGCCCGTCACTACCGCCCTCTACAATCCCTGTCAGCCCTCGACTCGGCTTGGAGTATCCGCAGCGCAGCTAGGCGATACTTTACCAGCGGGTATCGATGGCTTCCTGTCGCATAATTTATGCGAGAGCGATTCATTTGCTTTGGAAAAAACGATTATTAATATCGAAAGATTATTTGGCAAGTTTTTACCGCAAATTAAGTGGTTAAACTTCGGCGGCGGTCATTTGATGACCCGCAAAGATTATGATATCGACCATGCGATCGCGGTACTAAATGCCTTTAGCGAGCGTCATCCCCACATTCAGCTCTGGATGGAACCAGGTTCGGCAATTGTCTGGGAAACCGGATTTCTCATTGGCAAAGTGTTGGATTTAATTCCAACTGATGATGTGGTAAATGTGATGCTAGATTTATCGTTTACCGCGCACATGCCCGACTGCTTAGAGATGCCTTATAAGCCCGCAATTCGCGGCGCAAGCGAGCCAAAAACTGGCGAACCAATCTATCGAATGGGTGGCTCTAGTTGTCTGGCTGGCGACTTTTTGGGCGACTACGCTTTCGATCGGCAGTTAACAATCGGCGATCGGCTGATCTTTGAAGATATGATGCACTATACGATGGTGAAAACTTCGATGTTTAATGGTGTCGTCCATCCCGCGATCGGACGACTCGATAAAGACGGTA
The DNA here is from genome assembly GCF_031382685.1 of Chamaesiphon sp. OTE_8_metabat_110. Lineage (NCBI taxonomy): Bacteria > Bacillati > Cyanobacteriota > Cyanophyceae > Gomontiellales > Chamaesiphonaceae > Chamaesiphon > Chamaesiphon sp. OTE_8_metabat_110. The sequence continues at coordinate 4,286 of NZ_JANMZA010000297.1, forward strand.
AATTTGAGTTATGGCGTGAATTTTCTTATCAAGACTATCGCTCGCGATTGGGTTAGTATTTCAGATACCTGACTGTACTAGTTAGTTGGGTATCTGGCTATTCAACTACTAAGCTTAAGTACAGCTTCGATCGCCTTAAGTAGATCTGCTTCAGAATACGGTTTAGTCAGATAGAAGTCGATCCCTTGTTTTTGCCCCCACATCCGATCCAAATCTCGATCGCGAGCAGTACAAGCAATAATCGGAATTTCTTCGGTATCCGGGTAAACCTTTAGCAGCCGACAAAACTCAAAGCCATTAATTCCCTCCATCGTAATGTCTGTGACGATCGCGTCTGGCTGGTGCTTGACAGCCAATTCTATGCCATCTTCAGCATTATTTGTAGCAATAACTTCATAATTATTGTTTTGTAAAAGGAGCGTAATTAATTCCCGTTCTGATTGACTGTCTTCGACAACTAAAATTTTAATCATTGCTGCGATTCTTCAGACTAGTAAAGTATCGATCGATTAGACCGAATTCAACTCGACCGTAATTATCCAGTAACTGCTACCAATAATTCAAAGCTAAATTAATCATATATTACTTTATTATAAAGCACAAAGTTACATCGACACATTTCTGTCCGTCGATCGCGAGCGAATGTATAGCAAAAAAACTAGGTTAATATCGCTAGAGATTTAGTCATCACCAATTCCTACTGCATCTGCGATCGCTGCCAATCCACGCGCTTCTAATTTAGCTAACAATCCAGTTAAAATTCGATCGACCATCCACGGTCCATTATAAGTCCAACCCGTATATACCTGAATTAAACTAGCACCAGCAGCAATCTTTTCCCAAGCATCATCGGCGGTGAAAATGCCCCCCACGCCAATAATGGGCAAGCTGCCACCCGTTTGCTGATAAATAAACCGGATGACTTCAGTAGACTTTTGACGCACTGGTGCCCCACTAATTCCCCCAGCTTCTTCAGTAACTTTTTTGCCTGTAGCGGTGACAAAATTCGTGGTTAATTGCGATCGATCGATCGTCGTATTGGTCGCAATAATTCCGGCTAATTGGTATGTCTGAGATAGCTCTACTACTGCGGAAATATCCTCCCATGCTAAGTCCGGCGCAATCTTAACTAAAATTGGTTTTCGACCTTGATTTTCTTGTTGTAAAGTATCAAAAATAATCCGCAATGGTTCGATCGCTTGGAGATCGCGTAAATTCGGCGTATTCGGCGAACTCACATTAATCACAAAATAATCGCCCAAATCTTTTAACCGTTGGAAGCTACCTAAATAATCAGTCGCCGCCTCATCTAAAGGCGTCACCTTAGACTTACCCAAATTAATCCCGATCGGGATGGTAAAATCGTTAGCATGACGCTGTTTTAGAGCCTCCGCCAGCGCTGCACTACCCAAATTATTGAAACCCATCCGATTTAAAGCCGCCCGATCTTGGGGCAATCGAAATAATCGCGGCTGGGGATTCCCCGGCTGTGGATGATAAGTAACCGTTCCCAGCTCCGCAAACCCAAATCCCAGATATTGCCACATCCCAGCGGCAATTCCATCTTTATCAAAACCCGCCGCTAAACCAACCGGATTGGCAAATTTCAGCCCGAATAAAGACTGCTCTAGCTGTCGATCTGTCCGACAAAAATACTGCTGCAAGCTCGCCTTAGCAAGTTTGGTTAGCGGAGCCGTCGGCGTCGCATCGATCGCGTGTAGCAGGGCTAATGACCGCTGATGGACGACTTCTGGATCTGCTTTAAAACCCGAAAATAACAGCGGACGAATGGCGAGTTGATAGATATCCAAAGTATTATGAGCGGCTAAACGGTTGGCTATTGTGAAGTCTGTGGCGGCAATTGGAAGTAAACAGGTGGGAAATCGAAATGGCGATCGCGCAGATTTGATTTGAAGAAACTATATAATCAATTATCAGTCTAGATCTAAATATCAGAATTTAGACTATTCGGTCATTAATAAAGTACTTAATCTTTGAGGAGTATTCAGTGATCCATCCCATCCCACCGATCGTGACAAGTCCTGCGACAACAGCTCCACCCTCGCAGCCCGTAATTCATACAGCGCCAAAGACTAGCAGCTTTTCCAAAATTGCGCTGTCAAATTGGAAAAATCGCGCCCCACTCACTAGCCCCGAGATCCAAGCTCCCACCGCACCACGCAAAATCGCCCAGTCCGAACTCCCCGGTGGATCGACACCGCCGCCCCCAACCGCTCCACCAGCACCGAGCACTGTCGATACAGGTAGCGGCTATCCCTCCAGAATTCCCCGCAATTATTTTGGCCCAGCCATTGCCACAGGCAATGGTAGCGGTTCCTTTGGCGTCATTAGCAGGTTCGCATTTGGGGAAAATTATTCGCTGCGCCCTTCAGCCGTTTTTGGCGGTAACGGGACGATCGTGCGACTACCCATCACCTATGATTTTGTGTTTAGCGATCGAGAACCCTTCGAGCGCAACCCAGTGGTAACTTTCCATGCTGGTGGTGGGGTGCAGTATAGTTCCAATAGCGATTTCAGATTACTCGCAACCGTCGGTGTGGATGTCAACTTGTTTGAAGGTGTAGCACTAGTCAGCAGTTACAATACCGACTTCGGCCCTAATGCTGGTGTCAACTTTGGTGTGGGGTTTGAATTCTAATCGCTCTTGACGGTAGTTATCGCAACCGTCGGGGCGATGAGGACATCTCGACCATTACGGCAATACCCCTGACTTCTTTGAAGAAGTCGGGGGGTATGTCCGAAGCTAGCGCGGCAGTTGCTATAGCTAAAGAACCAGGGGAGAGACTCGATCTTGAGTCTCTCCCCTAATGAGGATTATCGCGCTCGATAATCCCGATTGAGTCGAGCGCGAGTAGCAAACACATCTATAGATCTCGATCGGTCGGTTAATAATTACGTTTAAAGACATCCTGTTGTAGATAGATCGCACTTGGCGACAGGGGAGGTAGCAAGGAAAAGCTATTGAATTTAGTATCGAAATTAAAATTCCGTTGTGGAACGTTAGCATAACTTCCCGGACTACTTCCACCAGCAATCCACTGACCGCTAGACTCTAGAGGTCTACCCACACTTACAAAGGAACCATAATAGTTGAAATATTCAGTATTTGTGCCCCAATCTTCCAGTAGACGGTAGTAGTTGTTCAGACCGCCGCTATATTTCGGCCCCGTACAGGCACGATTAAGGCCCAGATTATTACAACTACTCATCACCGAGGACAAAAAGGCAGCATTTACTGCCGTCGGATTACTAACAATATAGCGGCTAGTCCCAAAATTAACTGTCGAGCCATGCGAGGCGTTGGGAATTCCACAGCTAATCTGACCACCAGGCGTGTTCAAGAAATTTGCAGAACCTACACCGCTCAGACATTCATTGGAGAGAATCGTAATTACGTCAGCCATTACAGACGCAGGTAGCCGATCTACGCTGGGCACATTCACAGCAGTAGCAGGTTGAGCTGCACCATTATTATTAAAATTACCTTGAATGTAGACCGCGCGATCTGTGACTAACGTTAGCGCTCCAGGCAAATAGTCACCGCCATTGAATGCAAAGCCAAAGGGACTCTGACCGTTGGCACCACCGGGATATTTGCGGGGATAGTCAATCACGATCGGATTGCCACTAGTGTCTAGACTATTGGTGCCGTCAGGTTTTTTGCGGTAGATCGGCGCAGTGGTATCGGGAGTGATATCGTTGGTCGCCGAGATCGATCCATTGCCATCGAGATCGTCATTGACGGTAGCATGAAGCACCAGCCCACCCTCCGTAGTGTCACTGCTCCCCAATCCTAATGAAGTCAGTCTAATGGTGCCAGCGGCGGCTGCTCTAGCAAAAGCCAAGCCCGTCGTCACATTGACAGTATCAGCGAAACTATCAATCCCAGTGTTGAAAGCCGCGTCTTTGAGAGCGACAGTGGTTGCGTAAGGCAATGTCAGATCGGTGTTTGTAGCTTCGACATACAAACCGTCCCGATTCCAGACTGATAAACTGAGCACATTGGTTTGCAGCATCGTCATCCACCTCTGCTCGCGATTATCGTAGAATCCGCTATTGCGGCGATTTGCAGTGATTTGCACGATCGAATTATCGTTTTCGATCCGCTGGACAGGTGCGGGGAGAAACCAAGCATCTCGAAGTGCGGCGATCGCATTTGGAGATGCCGACAGCAGTGCCGTTCGATCTGCGGCAGTGAGTGTCGGAATACGCGTACTATCAATGAGCGTAGTAAATGTGTCTTTAAAAGCTTTCAGAGAGCCATCGACAACGGCACCAGTGTTTCCACCATACACACCATTGTCGAACGCTGTGTTGAGCGTAGCGTAATTAACGGGTGAAGGAGTAGATACTAGCGCGAGTTGGAGCGCACGGAGAACTGCATTGTTGTTTGTCGAACTACTCAATGTCGGTGGTGTGGGCAAGACGGTCGGCTTACCTAACATCGTATTTTCAGCGCCAAGGAGTGCAGCAGTTTGTTTGATATAAGTCCTAACCATCACTGGTTGACGCAGACTTTGGAGCTGACCTTTGGTAAAGATATTGCAACGCAGTGCCGCAAAATTGTTTCTGGTAGGATCGACATAGGTGGAGGCTGGATCGCTACCTGGTGCGGGTGGCGCTGTCGTACAAGCCCCACTACCACCAGTCTGGATCGATGTAAAGTTGAACGGGATGCGGCTGGAGTCGCGAGTCCACGGCGTCGTAGCTTTACTCGTAACATCTCGATCGGGCACCATTTCCAGCCGCATATCCGCCTTATCATAGTATCTACCGACCCGATCGTTATAATAATTACGTTTGCGTAAAAATCCTGCGTCGGGTACATTCAGAGTTGTGGCTCCAGCCACACCATCTTTAACTTGACCGCCAAAAGCAGCTATTTCTGCATTGGATAGTGGAGTGGTAAGAGATGTACCAACCAGCAAGCGCGTCCGAAAATAACTATCTGGGAAATAGACAGGTGGGGGACTATTCGTAATTGGATTGCCTGACTGAAGCACCCGCACCGCCGCAGTTCCCGGCGAGCTTAAAGGTTGACCTTGATATGAGAAAGAGGCATCGGTACGATCGTAAATCTCCCCAGCACTAGTGACTTTATCATTGAAATAGGTAGTTGCGCCTAAAGGAGCAGCCCCAGCCGGATTGGCAGCCGTACTTTGAGCATAGAGATTACCATTAGTATGTACCCGTCCACCGAGAATCATCCTCGGAGTGGAGGTCATCTCCAAGTCACCATCATAAAACACCGCAAATTGAAATAGCGGTACGATCCGACTCTTGAAATCCATTTGCAAAACAGTCTTGCCATCACTGTTCTGAACTGGGTTGCTGGGATTTGTCAGATTTGGTTTAGCAGCCGTAGCGTAGACGGTGTAGCGATATTCTAAAGCATTCAATCCCGCATAAGTCTGCCCCGCAGGAATAAGTTTAGGATCTGGTGCTGGTGGACTCGAACCTGCGACATAATCCGTCTTGTCCTGTACGAAAGTAAAGGCTGTATACTGAATGCTATTTCTACCGCCATCTTGCTCGCTTAAAACTATAGCGCCAGATCCATCGGTACTAGTAGTCTGAGCAATATTGTTATTGTATTGAAATGGATAGTTCCGACACTCGAAGTCGTTGTTAGCCGTTGGCGTAGTAGTCAGCGGTAGCGAAAAGCAATTTGAGATATTTGCCGGGTTGGGAGTTGCAGTTTTGTTGTCTGGGAGAGTGTAACCGACAAATTTTTGGCGAAGTTGATCGGCGCGTCTGTTCAATCCCGACTCAGCCGCATAGAAAGTATTCGTGCCATCGATATAGGCGTTGGTTGATGACTTGGTGAGGTTGGTCATCGTCATGTATACCGCCAACAGACTAAACATGGCGATCGTGATAATCGAGACGATCATCATCGCATAACCTCTGTCCGATCGAGCATCTTGCTTAGCTAGCTGTTGTGCTCTGAGGATGAAGTGGACAAGAGATCGATCGGGGTTTGGTTTGTTCTTCATCATCGGTTACTCAGAATTGGGAGAGATCGTGTCTACCCAGTTTGTCGGAATGGGCAGGAAGTGTTCGATCTAGATAGAGTTGACAAATATTTGTGTAGCGGTTGTGGATTCCGAGATCGCAGCAGCAGACATGGCTGCGATCGAGCGGTAGCTAATTATGCAAGGTTGTACTCTTATATTGCCCAAAATGAATGCCATACCTGTCATCGATCGCCAACAATCATTTTTGCGATGACGACACTATTTCGGCTCTCAATTGCGAC
>NZ_JANMZA010000307.1:0-7539 GCF_031382685.1 Chamaesiphon sp. OTE_8_metabat_110
CGTTGCCAAAATGTTATTCCAAGCCGTTGGCGGACAAGCCGGGATCGAGCCGAGCCAAATGGTAGGTTGGCATCAAATCGTGACTGAGTGTTGGCATGTCTCGATGCAGTTAAGACAGTCGGAACAGTCTAAGATAGGAGAGTAAGGCTCGCGAACGGTCATCTTAACTTCTCATAAAAGTTAAATTGACTGTTGAAGATTTGCCCATTCGCCTGCCATCTGCCCAGGTGGTGCCGATCGTCAACCTAGACCGCCGACTTTTGCTTTGCTACTTCTATATTTTGGCTCTTCGTGTAGGACAGTGACATGTTACAGATAATTTATTTAATTGCCTTCAGTATTTTGGCATTTCTAGCGATCGGAAATCTGATCCGCAGTTTGATTGGGTTTAGTATGGATGCGTCCCAGCCACGGGCGATGACCAATCCTAATTTTCCAGGTTCCAGATACCGTGCGGGTGCCGTCGTACACCCCGAATTGCTAGACTCTGCTGGCAATGTCACCACCGAACCGCTACTAATCATGAAGTCGATTAGTGTCGAGGATGCACGCGCCAGACTGGATGCGTTGTATCATGATGATTCCCCTCGTTCGGCTGAGGATTAGGCATTAGGCTTTAGGCTTTAGGTATTAGGCTTGGAAGAGGACGACGGGAAAATTAGATCCCGATCGTGATGAGATGTTAACAACCGTGCGAAAAATTGCCTATTTCCCGATCTTGGCGATCTTGATTATTAGTGTCGTCGCCTGTCGCAATCCCGACATTCCTTCAGGAGGGGAAACCCAAGGCAATATCAACCTGTTGATGGGCAATCCATCACAAGCAACTAGTTCGCCCGGTAATGTGGAAAACTATCTGCTCGTGCGTCCCCAGTATGCGCTGTCTTATTCTCGAACTAAAGGGATACCTAACTGGGTGTCGTGGGAATTGAATGCGTCATGGCTGGGCGATGCTCATCGTGTAGGTAAGTTTGCACCGGATGAGGATTTGCCTGTCGGCTGGGCGCGAATTAAACCGTCAGATTATACCGGGAGTGGTTTCGATCGCGGTCATATGACTAACTCTGAAGATCGCAGTCGATCGCCAGCAGACAATATTCCCACTTTTTTGATGACTAATATCATCCCCCAAGCGCCAGATAACAATCAAGGGGTGTGGGTGCAACTAGAAAACTATTCGCGCGAATTAGTTAGATCTGGTAAGGAATTATTCATTGTCTCTGGCGGACACGGGCAAGGTGGGATCGGTAAGAACGGTTTTAAAGCGACTGTAGGGCAGGGGAAAGTCATCGTACCTGCTGTGACGTGGAAAGTGATTTTAGTGCTGGATAGACCCAATTCTGGCGTGGCTGGAGTGACGCCGAACACCCGGACGATCGCGGTGATTATTCCGAATAAGCAAGGGGTGAGAGACGATCCGTGGCGGCAGTATCGCACGTCGGTGAAGGAGGTTGAGAAGTTGACTGGGTATCGGTTTTTTACAAATGTTCCGGTGCAGGTGAGGGAGACGATCGCGGCTAGGGTCGATCGTCTAAATTAATGTTTGGGGTGGGATGTGTGCTGGGCGGAGCGGCACACGATGCTCTTTCAGAGCAACTGAGCCGACGCAAAATGTCGTCTAAGGGATGAAAGAAATTTTGGCTGAGTGCGCTCTAGTTTCATTCTTCTGCTTGGTGCGCTCAATCTGGAGGAAACCTCCAGAGCGCGCATCCGCAACCCAACCTACAGATCCTACGATGGTAGCAAATTGCGACGATCTGTCAAGAATCACCCCTGCTGAACTCACGGTGAGTATTTCAAAAGTAGAGATTTGGATCTAGATATGGCGGAGATCGATCGCACCAATCCAGGGACACCATTGACTGCGACAGCTGGAGGATCGCAGCGGACGGGCTTTTTGGGGGCGGCGCGGACGCGGATTTTGCTTTGTTATATTGGGATTTTAGCGTTCATCTTCGCCATCGGTATTCCGATATTTCGACACTTTTTGTTTGCACGGGTAGATCGACGGGTGCAAGATGATATGAGCGAAAAGATGGCATTTTTTCGCAGTTCGCTAGCTGAAGAATTAATCGATGAAGATCTGGACAATTCAGGATTGAGTGCGGCGCAGTCAGACAATCGGCAGCAGCGACTGAAAAAACCAGCCAATTCAGCGGAACTAGAAGATTTTTTAGATGCTTTTTTGACTCGTCAGTTGCCAGAAGATGAAGTCTATATGATTGCCTTTGTCAAGGGCCAATTGTACAAATCTAGTCCGAGAGCAAGACCAGAAGTGCTCGAACAAAATTCGGACTTGATGCAGGCATGGGCAAAAGCAACTGTAGCATCACAGGGGACGCAGAAAACAAAAGACCTGGGAGTCGGCGACATATTGTATTTGGTCGAGCCTGTCAAAGTAAACGATCGAACGCTCGGTGTATTTGTAGTCGCTCATACCACATCTGGCGAACGGAATGAAGTATTAGAAGCAGTTGTGGTGGTGGTGCAGGTATTTGGAGGAGTGTTGGTACTTGCACTGGTGTTAATTTGGTTTGCATCGGGGCAGGTGTTGGCACCACTGAGATCGTTGATTGGCACTGCAAGATTGGTAGGTGAATCCGATTTGAGTCAGCGATTGCCCGTGCAGGGTGGCGGGGAAATGGCAGAAATAGCCACCACATTTAATGAGATGATGGAGCGGCTAGAATCGGCATTTGTGAGTCAGCGCAACTTTATTAATGATGCTGGGCACGAACTCCGCACTCCCATCACGATTATTCGCGGTCATTTGGAATTGATGGGAGACGATCCGCAAGAACGGGAGGAAGCTGTAGCCATCGCGATCGACGAACTCGATCGGATGGCGCGGATGGTAGAGGACTTGATGTTGCTGGCAAAGTCGGAACGTCCCGATTTTTTGCAGTATGAGATCGTCGATGTGCGTACTTTCACTGAGGAACTATTTGCGAAGTTGCGTAGTCTGGGAAATCGCAATTGGGATTTGGCAAAAGTTGCTGAGGGTGAAGTGCGAATCGATCGCTATCGGCTCACTCAGGCGATCCTCAATCTGGCAAACAATGCCATGCAGCATACTCAAGTCGGGGATAAGATCTCTTTCGGCTCGATGCTCCGGCAAAAAATGTTACACCTGTGGATCCAGGATACTGGCGAAGGAATTGCCGATACCGATCGAGAACAAATTTTTGAACGGTTTGCCCGTGCTGCCAAAAGTCGGCGGCGATCTGAAGGTTCTGGTTTGGGACTGGCGATCGTCAAAGCGATCGTCGATGCTCATCGGGGTCAAATTTCCCTCCAGAGCCAGCTCCAATGTGGTTCGACCTTTACCTTGAAAATTCCCTTATTCCCCGCAGCAGATGTGCTAGATGCCACGCAAAATGTAGATCGATAGAGACCGCGATCGCAATCCATCACCACCGCTGAAATTCTCACCCATGCCCCAAATTTTAATTGCTGAAGACGAACCGAGAATATCAGCCTTTATCGAAAAGGGATTGCGGGCGCAGGGCTTTACATCGACGATCGCTCATGATGTAGATGAAGTATTGGATCTAGCTCAGCGCAACGAATTCGATCTGATCTTGCTAGATTTGGGATTACCTGGAGGCGACGGATTAGAGATTTTGGAGACATTGCGCGGGCAGGGAGTGCAGACGCCGATTATTATTCTCACAGCACGGGACGATCTCAATGATAAGTTAGCTGGTTTGGGCGGTGGGGCTGATGATTATATGACCAAGCCGTTTCGATTTGAGGAACTATTAGTCCGGATTCGGTTGCGAATGAAGCCCAAATCGATCGCCGTTAGCAGTGACGATCTGGTGTTGATAGCAGGGAGTGTGGCATTGAATCTCCGCACGCGCACAGCAATAGTCAATGAGCGTGAAATTGAACTACCCAGTCGGGAATTTATCCTCGCGGAGGCATTTTTTCAACATCCAGGACAGGTATTGACTAGGCAGCAACTGCTCGATCGAGTCTGGGGCTATGACTACGATCCGGGGTCTAATATCGTCGATGTTTATGTCGGTTATCTCCGCAAAAAGTTAGGTAGCGATTTATTTGAAACTGTGCGCGGGGTGGGTTATCGACTGAAAAACTGACGATCGGCCTAACATGAGAAAATTCTCATCAATGAAGTTAAATTAAAGGTCTCAGATCGGGGTAGATTGAGGATAAGTCTGTATTCTATCGATCGAAATCGATAAATGTGCGTGCATTTCCTCGTTTTGTGGAGAGTCCAGAGGCTGTATCTAGTTTGTACCAGTTATGCCTCGTGTTGAGATCCAATGAGCCAAGTATTAATTCTGATTGCTGAAGATGAAGATCGTCTGGCTGCTTTTGTGGAGAAAGGATTGAAGAGAAATGGGTTTGAGACGATCGTCGCTGCGGATGGTGTTCGGGCACTACAAGCGATCGAGCAACAACCAGTAGATTTGTTGATACTAGATCTGGGTTTGCCAATTAAGGATGGTTGGGTGGTGCTACGAGAAACGCGCGCGCAGTATCCCGATCTGCCGATTATTGTCGTGACGGCGATGACAGACGAACGCGATCGACAACAGGTGTTTCAAGCGGGGGCAAATGATTATCTAGCCAAGCCATTTAAGTTTAGCGATTTGCTCATCCAAGTTAAATCGTATTTGACGTGAATTCGGCAGCTTATTAGGCTGCTGCACATGGAACTCTTCTACTGATGGAATTTTTTGCCTGGAACATATCCCCGACTTCTTACAAGAAGTCGGGGATATGAATTTTAGAACTATTTACCAGCACAAAATAACATCTTCATGAGATTTTCCTCATCAAATCTTCATGGATGATTCATTGAAGTTTGTGAATATATCAGTAAGGTAAATATTCGATCGCGTTCAACCGATTTACCTTTATCCAGAGAAGATTATGAAACTATTAGTTTACTCTCATGATGCCTATGGGTTGGGTAATATCTGTCGAATGTTGGCTATTTGTCGTCACCTCCTCGATACGATTCCTAACTTATCCATCCTCGTGTTATCGGGTTCGCCGATGTTGCACAGCTTTCGGTTGCCAGCCGGACTCGACTATCTCAAACTCCCCTGTCTGCATCGAGATGAAAATGGCGATCTGTCGGCAAAATATCTCAAGCTCGATATGAAGCAGACGGTAAAGCTGCGATGCAATCTGATTCGGGTGGCGGCTCTAAATTTTCGACCGGATGTAGTACTCGTCGATAAAAAGCCTTACGGACTGCAAGACGAACTCAAAAAAACGATCGAAACTCTCCGCACTGTTGCCCCAGAAACAAAGTGGCTATTACTATTGCGAGATATCTTGGATGCTCCCAAACAGACGGTAGCCGAGTGGCACTCGCTCGATAGTTATCGCGCCATCGAGCAGTTTTACCATCAAGTTTTGGTAGTAGGTACGCCGGAAGTATTCGATACCTGCTCTGAGTACCAATTTTCCCCACAGATGCGATCGAAATCGCTCTTTTGCGGCTATATCCGCCGTCAACAGGCATCCAAACACCGTGAGGTGTTGCGGCAAGAATTAAATTTAGCTCCAGGCGAGCAGTGCGTACTAGTCACCGCAGGTGGTGGCGAAGATGGGTATCCGCTGATTCACGCTTATCTGGAGGGTTTAGTAATGCTACCAGCAGATTATCCACTCAAAAGTTTGGTAGTTTGCGGGCCAGAAATGTCTACAAAGGAACGAGCGACACTTTTCCAGATGGCAGCACAGCATCCGCAAGTCATCATTAGTGAGTTTACCGACGATTTGATGAGTTATATCGAAGTCGCCAATACGGTGGTGGCGATGGGTGGCTACAACACTTTTTGTGAAATCTTATCCGCTCAAAAACCCTCAATTATCGTACCACGGGTAAGACCGACTCAAGAACAAGTTATTCGCGCTCGTAAAATGGCGGAACTGGGATTACTCGAAATGATTCACCCCGACGAATTAACGCCAGCAGTTTTAATCGATAAACTACTCCATCAATTAAATAATCCGAGCTATTACACTAGCAATATCCAAAAAGTAGATTTGGATGCGTTGCCTCGGATTGCCCAGAGTATTGTTATGGCGATTCCACATCAACCTGTTAAGGGAGAATTGCAAAGATTCCCAGAGCATTGGATGAAATGTCTGTCTGCTTAATCTCGATCGACACAAGTATCATTATCAGACGATCGCATTTTTATGAAGAAGATTCTATTTTATTGTCAAAATTTATTAGGAATGGGGCATTTAGTTCGGACGAGAGAATTGATGAGAGAACTCGTCAAAACATTTGAAGTTTGTCTAATTGAGGGTGGGCAAAAGGTTGATGGATTTGCAATGCTTCCAGAAGTTGAAGTCGTTCAATTACCGACAATTCAAGTTGAGGTATTTGATTCGCTCCAAGTTGGCAAGCAGCTTCAAGTCGTGGGTAGCATTATGAGTTTGGAGGCGGTGAAGAAGTTTCGGCAACAGCAACTAATCGAGGTATTCGATCGATTTCAACCCGATGTCCTGATTACCGAAGGCTACCCCTTTAGTAAGAATAAGGCGTTAGCTTTTGAGATGGTTCCCTTATTAGAACATGTTAGAAAATCCGATCGATCTACTCAGGTAATTTGTAGTCTACGCGATATTATTATGGTCAAAGAATTTGCCGATCGCGAGGCTGAAGAAAAGAGACGTTGTGAATTTGTCAACCACTATTATGATGCTGTTTTACTCCATTCCGATCCATCCGTTCATCGATTAGAAGACAATATTTCTAATACGGATAGTTTGACTTGCCCCGTTTATTATACAGGCTACGTGGTGCAATCCGAACCCGATCGAGTTGAATTTGATGCCGCAGATCTAGCACTGCTTAACGATGCAACTCCCAAGATTGTTGTCAGTGTTGGCGGTGGTAAACTCGGACACGATCTATTAGAGAGTATTATTCAAGCTGCACCATTGATTGAGCAAGAAACTATTCATAGAATTGTAATTTTTGCAGGGCCATTAATGGGCGAAGCTAAATATCAGCAGCTCGTAAAATTAGCTCAAGGAAAGACAAATGTTAGTCTGCGTCGATTTACACCTAGTTTGATTGCTTATCTCGATCGAGCAGATTTATCGATTAGTTTAGGCGGTTATAACACTACCATGAATATCTTAAAAACTGGTGTTCGATCGATGATTTATCCCTCTGACAAAGATCGAGAGCAGGCAATTAGAGCAGAGAAGCTAGAGCAGTTGGGTTTGCTCAAGATTTTAGACAAATCCGAACTACAGCCAGAACTATTGGCAAGATCGATCGTCGATTATTTAGCTGAAGAATCGACATTAAATTTGGAAAATCATCTTCAGCTCGACGGGGCAAAACAAGCATCGATAGTTCTCCAGAAGTTACTCAAATTTCATACAAAGCCAGTAACGCCTACGATTAAAATCGTGGCTGGTTCTGCAAAGTCCGGGTTCGCGGCCTAATAATATTTAAGTCCGCGAAGGGGGACTTTTGATAATGAGAGGTGAGGTCATGCTATGGCATATATTATGAGGTAATTAATGAAAAAT
>NZ_JANMZA010000316.1:0-2450 GCF_031382685.1 Chamaesiphon sp. OTE_8_metabat_110
CCCGCAGGGAGTAGCCCTTGTAGTAGTAAAGACTGGCATTCATCCGCTCTACATAGGGCGTAAAAATGACATCAGCAGTGCCAAACTGCTCCAGAAAATAATTGCCTGATGTCTGTGCTAGTGCTGCTTCAACCATCGCCACCACGCTAACAAATTGCTCGTGGTTGTGCTGTTCTTCTCGCGCCGAATTTGCCGGACGACACAGCCAACTACACCACGCCCGAAATAATAACCGCTCTAACTGGCGCAGTGGCACTACTTGCGGATCTCTCATCCCGTAAGCCAGTCCGCCAAAAGCGGCTTCGAGCGCGAGCAAAATATCATCGCTCTCCGTAATCATCCGCCCGTCTAATTCTACGGCGGGGAGCATTCCCGAAGGTACCTTGCGCTTGTACCAACTCTCTTTTTCCCCATAACAGAACATCGTGACTTTTTCGATCCGATAGGGGATTTGTTTTTCTTCTAGCCACAGCCAAATTTTCTGACAGTAAGGACACCACGCATGATTGTCACGGTATAGTGTCACCCGCACATCAGTTTCGGCGCGTCCGAATAAGCGGAGTCGCGACTGCGCATTGGTTGCGCCATTAATCGGATCGCTCGGGACAAATTTAGCGGTGGGTAGATCTGCTAGTTCTTGCCAGCTCAAAGGATCGATCGTCATCTGGGGTGGTGAAATGGGATACTAGTGGCGATGTTTGCAATACTCGCTTACCTAAAGATAACAGTTTCGGCAGAGGTCGCCGATCGAACGACAAAGGAGAGGCAATTAATAAATTACCCCTCCTCTAAAGCGGATGTATTAAAACTATCCACTATCCACTAAAACACCAGTAACTTTGTGCCGATGCAAGATGTGAATATTAGGACGCCTTAACCGCTTGCTTGGGTAGGAGTGTAGAAGTTGCGCTCGAACCGCGTGCTACTCCCGGACTCAATAACGATTGTGCTAACAGCCGACGATAGAGATCGCTGAGTTGAATCGCGACACCCGTCCAACTGAAGTTTTGGTGTACTCGTGCTGAGGCTTGCTTGCGGATTTTCCGCGCCCAGATATCATCGGTCAAAATCCGCCCGATCGCGTGGGCAAATTTGCTAACATCATGAGGTGGTACTAATAGTCCGGTTTCCTCAGAGATCACGGTAAATTTCAAACCGCCGACATCCGAAGCTACTACTGGCGTACCGCAAGCCATTGCTTCGATCGCCACTAAGCCAAAGGGTTCGTAGTGACTGGGGATAACGCAGACATCAGCAGCAGTATAGTACAGTGCCAACCGATCGTGTCCGACCATGCCCACAAAGTCCGTCGTCGTAGCTAAGTCTAATTCGGCTACGATATCTTCGATCCGGCGGCGCTCGACACCATCAGCCTCATTGGGGTCGCTACCACCGACGACTAATAATTTTAAGTGTTGAGGATCGATTTCTTCGCCTTGTTCTAAGTGCGATCGCAACTCACCAGTAGCCCGGATCAGGGTTTCAATCCCTTTGCGTTTGTCAAAGCGACCGACATATAGGACGACTTTCTGCTTAGCACTAATACCCAACTGCTTGCGGGCTTCAGATTTGGAAATGGGGCGGAAGGTACTCACGTCGGTACCACAAGGAATAATATCAATGCTACCAATTTTGGATACGAGCGCCTCTAGATCGTCAGATTCTTGGGGGCTAGTGGCAACGATCGAATGCGCCTGTTCGAGCAGGTCTTTTTCAACAGCCAGACGCGTCTGGGCGATTTCGGGGATCTCCGTTACCGACTGATACTTAACGGCTCCGAGCGAGTGATAGGTATGAATCAGTTGCAGATTTTGGCTGCGCTGGAGTTGGAGTCCGACCCACCCCGACATCCAATAATTAGTATGGGCTAAGGGATAGCTCATCCCTTCTTTTTGCTGGAACTTCTGAAAAGCTGCCACGAATTCGGGCATGTATTGGAACATTTCATCTCGCGGAATATAAGCTTCCGGCCCTGCTGTCAACCGAATGGTGCGACAATGCGGCGAGTGCTGGACGATCGTCGCATCATCGGGACTGCTCTTGCGCGTAAACATATCTACTTGCCAACCCAATTTGGCTAATGCCTCGCCAACTTGCCGAACGTAGACATTTTGACCGCCAGCAGCATCTTTACCGATTTCGGCTGCTGGATCGCCATGCTCGGAGATTAACGCGATCGCTTGACGAGTCGGGATTTGCATCCGTGCGGAAGCAAATGGTTGATGTGGCTGCATCACTGGTGAGTTACTGACTGGTGGGTTAATAGTGGTTGTGGGGAATTTTCCGGTTGACATATCTGCACCTCAGTAAAAATTGACATTAATTTAACTTGAGTCTTTCGTACCAGCAGTTACGCTAAGTAACCGTCAGTTCTGGATCGAAGGAACGGTATCCCAATATGTCTAAAACGACCGGGACACCTTGTCTGGATCGGTTGGTAACGATCGCAC
>NZ_JANMZA010000415.1:0-2478 GCF_031382685.1 Chamaesiphon sp. OTE_8_metabat_110
ATACAAATATACAAAGATAAGGATTCACCTCCTACCTTTTACCTCCTACCTTTTACCTCCTAACTTTTACCTCTTACCTCTTACCTCTTACCTCTTACCTCTTACCTCTTACCCTTTCCCCTTTACCCTTCCCCCGAAATATAGATGTCTAAATTACTACTAGGAGCAATTTTTAGTTCCGTACTGATTGGGTTAACAAGTGTCAGCCAATCACAAGTCTTACCCGAGGTGGCACCACCACCAAAATCGACAATCCCTACTCAAACCCAGCCATCAAAAACCCCGGATGCAACGCCATCAAATTCGACGATTACAACTCCTACTCAAGTACCAGAGGCTCCAAGTGCAACTACCCCAGATTTGACTTTACTCAGTAAAGCTGTGGGTGTGTTTTGGCAGAGCGACCGCACTGAAACTAATTCTCAGATGATAATTCGAGGTGAGCAGCAAGGCGTCAAGATCGAGATGTCAGCCCAAGTGAAAACGATTGCACAAATTGGCAATAAGTTCCAAACTCAATTAGTATTTACCCCAGTTGGATCGACCCCAAAGGCTACCTATACAATTGTTTCTAACGGTCGAGATGTCTGGATTTATCGACCAGATCGCCGTCAATATGCCAAGACTACTTTTGATGCCTTTAGATCGGGTGCTGATTGGTTGTGGACTGGCATATCTTCATCTATGTTTTTGACAATATCAGCAGCAGATCGACAAGAAATGTTGTCCGTATTAGGAACCGATCGTGATATTATTAAATCGATTCCACCATCGCAGTATAAAGATTTAGTCGGATCGCAGCGGCAAGTTGATGGACAAGATTTTTACAACTATTCATACAACTTCAAGGCTGAAGGATTTATATTTGATGTGCTAGTTCAGCCCCAAACAGCCACAGTTCAAAGAATTGAATTTAATGGTAAAGTTGATGGCATGAATATTAGTCTATCTGAGCAAATCATTAGTCGTAAGCCGCAAGTGAAAATATCTAAGCGAACCTTTGAATTTACACCTCCCAGAGGCGTCAAAAAAGTTAAAGCTATAGATATCGAACTGTTTAAGTAACTAGCTTGTAGTTGCCAGCCCTCAGTCTTACCCGATCGTTGCCATAATTCCTCGCCCGACTGAGGGGCACTGAATCGGGATTTTGCTATAATGCAGACAGATCGATCGCTACTGTCGGCACTGCGATCGCCTGTGGGGTTGCCTCAAATATTTACACTGACTATTTACCATTCACCACCTTGAGATATGCAGCTTTTTATCGATACTAATATTCTGCTATCTTTTTATGCACTCAATCAAGAAGACTTAGCCCAACTGCATAAGCTGATTGAAGCGATCGATAATCAACAGATTACCTTATTATTAACAGACCAAATTGTTGACGAGTTCAATCGCAACCGCGAACAACGGATCGATGGTGCGATCAAATCACTCCGTACTCAAACTTTCAATCCGCAATTTCCGCAACTGTGTGAAGATTATCCTGAAATTGAATTGCTTAGGGACGCACTCAAACATTACGAACAAGCGCATGTCTCGCTAACCAAGAAGATTCTTGCAGATATTAAAACCAAAACACTCACAGCCGATCGAATTATTCAGTCTTTATTTAGTTTGGGTAAAAAGTTCGTCCCGACGCTAGCAACAATCGATCGAGCGCGACTGCGAATGAGCATTGGTAATCCACCGGGCAAGAACAATTCATTAGGTGATGCGATTAACTGGGAGTGCTTGCTCGACGAAGTACCAGAAGGCGAAGATCTATATTTTATTACTGGCGATAAAGACTATTGTTCTGCTCTAAATGACGATGACTTTAGTGACTTCTTGCTTGCTGAATGGTATAATAGAAAGCAGACAAAAATTTATTTTTATAAGCGATTAGCTAGTTTCTGTAAAGAACAATTCCCCGAAATTACGCTAGCTACCGTTCGCGATAAAGAATTCTTAATTAGAGATTTAGTAAACAGTCATTCGATCGCTAATACTCAAGCCGCGATCGAGAAACTCAGTTATTACTCCGAATTTTCAGCCGCTCAAGTCAATACGATCGTCGCCGCAGCAATTGCCAATCGGCATGTCGTATGGTCGCTAGAAGACGAGCTAGTCAGCGGTTTTCTATCATCGGTAGTCATCAATAACAAACAGTATTTAGACGCCGCTACCTTAGCCGCGATCGAAGAGTTGTTAGGTAATAAATCGCCAACTTAGTTAGGCGATCTTGCAACGTTCTTCAAGATTGTCGATCGAGACTGCATCCTCGTTCTGAGGAGTTGAATCTCAACTCGCAAGTTGTGCCACCATCTCAGCACGAGATGATACCTCTAGCTTGCGAAACATCCGCTTCAAAGCTTGCTTAACCGAATTTTCGGTAATCCATAACTCCTGACCGATTTCGGCATTCGTGCGCCCCAAAGCCACCAGTCTGACAATTTGCAATTCACGCTGCGTCAATTTGTCTGTGTGAAAAAT
>NZ_JANMZA010000425.1:0-3495 GCF_031382685.1 Chamaesiphon sp. OTE_8_metabat_110
AACTAGATTAAACTCGACATAGCGTCCGCGTCGGTATAATTGAAAATTCCGTTCCCGTTCGCCATACTCAGTATCGCGGCGGCGTTCCACAATTGGCACATATGCAGGCAAGAAGCTATTAGCGCAGTCTTGAGAGATCGCAAATAACTCTGACCACGTACGCGGTGCGGGAACACCGATAGAGTCGCTATATTTAGCAGCAGGCCCTTGGGGGTCAGGGCCGCGATATAATGCTCCTTGACCATCTTGATAGTCAAAGAAGATTCCACCCACACCACGCGTCTCATTGCGGTGTTTGAGATAAAAATACTCATCGCACCACAGCTTAAAAGTTGGGTATAAATCGGGACTATGTTTGTCGCAAGCTCCCTTGAGCGTATTGTGGAGATGACTGGCATCTTCAGCAAATGGATAGTAAGGGGTCAGATCCAAACCACCACCAAACCACCAAACGGGACCAGCTTCAAAGTAACGGTAGTTGAGATGAACGGTCGGAATATAAGGATTGCGCGGATGCAATACCATCGAGGTACCTGTAGCAAACCACCGATGTCCAGCCGCATCGGGACGTTGACTCAAAATCGATGGTGGTAAATGGTCTCCCCAAACTTCCGAAAAGTTTACGCCACCTTGTTCAAATACATTACCTTCCTTCATTACTCTCGATCGACCGCCGCCGCCTTCAGGACGATCCCAGCTTTCTTCTTGAAACTTACCTCCGCCATCAACGGCTTCCAAGCCTTGACAGACACTATCCTGAAATTCCCGCATGAACTGAATAATCTGACTCTTGGCATCAGCAGGGGGCAGGAAAGCATTATTTGTCTTACTGTCGGTGGAGAAAGCTGTCATATCCGCAAGGTGAATGAGGTGAGATTAAAAATATTTGTAAAAGCAGTCGTTGGCGACTATCTAGCAAAGTAGCATATTCAGGCGATCGACAGCCGATCGTTGTTACGGGAAATATACAAATTAGGTTTTAGGCTTTAGGCTTTAGGGGATAGGGAATAGTGGCTAGTGGATAGTGGATAGTGGATGGCGATTGAAAGTGTTTCCAGTCTCCCAGTCCCCCCGTCCCTACCCCTTCGGCCAAGTAAAATAAAACGTCGTACCCTTACCCAACTCCGACTCTAGTCGAATGGTACCGCCTTCGGCTTCGACGATCTTTTTGACGATCGCCAGTCCGATGCCTGTACTATCCGAGCGCTTTTGGGGATTGACGGCTTGGAAGATCCTAAACACCCGCTCTTGATGTTCTGGTGCAATGCCTGAGCCATCATCAGACACCGCAAACTCATACCAATCACCCCGCTGGGCGATCGCAATCCCAATCGTGCCAGCCTCGGAATGATGATGTTTGATACCGTTACTGACTAAGTTGACAAATACCTGAAATAATGGTAAGCGTCTGGTGGAGAACGTCGGTAGCTCGGCGGGGAGAGCGATTTTAAATGTGGGTGGTGGAGCCAGTGTATCGATGACATCTGCTAGCAATTGTGCCATGGCGACAGGTTCGATCGCATCCTCGCTGCGACCGACGCGAGCATAGTCGAGCAGTCCATCGATCGTCGCCATCATCCGATCCACACGGTTGCGCAAGAGGGTTATTTGCGTTAGGGTAGCGGCGGTGAGTTGTCCTGCCAAATCATCTTCAATCCACTGAGAAAGATTGGCAACGGCGCGCAGGGGTGCTTTGAGATCGTGGGATACCACATATACAAATGAGTCTAGCTCTCGGTTGCGCTCTTCTAGGATCGCTTGGTTTTGCTTGCGAAGGGATATATCGCGCCCTTCAGCAATCAGCTTCACAATTCGACCGTCTTCGTCAAAGAGCGGTTTGAGCGAAAAGTCCGTAATCATCACATTGCCCTTGCCATCGGGAAATTCGACTTCATAACGGATGACTTCGCCCCTAGCAGCCCGATCGATCGCGTCGATGAGTTGCTGCTGTAGCTGCGGTGAATGCGTCCACCAGCGGGTCTCCCAAAACTTGCGACCGACGAGTTCGGACGATCGAGCGGAGATCGAGTTTAATGCTGCTTGATTGACTTCTAGCAGCACGCCATCGAGATCTACTAGCCCAAGCAGCTCGAAAGTCTGATCGAACATAAACCTTCGCATCCGTTCGCTTGCCCGTAGGTCGGCTTCAATCCGTTGGCGTTCGGCTTCTTCAAGTTTGCGAGCGGTAATTTCTTGGACTACTGTATTTACGCCAATAGTGCGATTTTCTGCATCGGTTTGGGGATAAAAACTGGAGATCCACGATCGCACTACGCCAGGTTGAGCGGGATTGGTGCCACTCACCTCTAGATCGACAATTGGCTCACCCGACTCGATGACTTGGCGATAGATTGGCTCTACATCGTCAGCTAGTTCTGGTAATAGTTCGCGCAGCGTCTGCCCGATGTGCGCCGCCACCGAGGCACCATTGATCTGTGCCAACCGCTCGTTGATCCGAACGTACTTCAGATCCGTATCTATAAAGCATAATCCGATCGGAGCCGCCTGATAAATTGCTTCAATTTCGTCCAGTTGCTGCCTGATGGTAGCTTGGGCGGCGCGGGTCTGCTCTTCTTGCGCTCTGAGGGCAGCAACGGCGCGGGTTTGCTCGATCGTCGGCCAGATCTGGGCGGCGACGGTTTGGAGCAGGGCGATTTCATCCTCGCGCCAGTTCCGCACCTGGTCTGTACTGACATGTAAGGTTGCTACCCACTGATTTTCATTGAAACAGGGCATACTGACAAATGCCTGAAGTCCCAACTGTCGATAGGCTGCTAGATGGGGCACGAGCGACGGGTCGGTATGGATATTGCTAATAACTACTGATTCGCCTGCAAACAGGGCAACCTGCATGGCTGGTGGCAAGAAATCGGCGATCGCATAGACGCCCACATGACTCTCCAACCCCGCGCGATACCAGTCGCGCTCGACCGTTGCTAGCCGATCGATCCAATCTACTCCATACCATGTTGCGCGATCGAACCGCAGATATTCGCCCACACTTCTAGCCGCTTCATCTTGCAATTCATCCGCATCGGTAATTAACCGCAGCCGTCGCGTCAGTTCGTACAGGAATCTGTCATTGAGCTGGACTTGTTTGCGCTCGGTGATCTCCATCATCGTCCCAGACATCCGGCACGGCTCTCCGGCTGGATCGCACCAACAGCGTCCCTGAGTAAGAATCCAGTGACTGGTGCCATCGGAATGAACCGTGCGGTACTCCTGAGCAAATTCACCACAATTGCGGATCGCTCTTGCTGCGGCATCAGCTACCCGCTGGCGATCGTCGGGATACACGCCTGCGAGATAGGTGTCATAATTTACCACCGCACCAGGATCGAGTCCAAACAGTTCCTTGCAGCGATCGTCCCACACCAACTCCTGCCTCTGGAGATCGAAGTCCCAAGTTCCTTGTCTTGCGCCCTGAAGCGCAAGTTTGAGCCGTTCTTCACTCGATTGCCTCCGATCGGACGATCGGAGGCGATCGTCATCGAT
>NZ_JANMZA010000434.1:0-2677 GCF_031382685.1 Chamaesiphon sp. OTE_8_metabat_110
GATTGCTGACTTTGATACCGCCGAGGTGATGTTGAAGCATTTCATTCAGCAGGCTAATGAAGGTAGTAATGTGATCCGACCCCGATTGGTAATCGGGATTCCCAGTGGTGTCACGGCAGTCGAACGGCGCGCAGTGATGGACGCCGCACTTCAAGCTGGCGCTAGTGAAGTATTCTTGATCGACGAACCGATTGCAGCGGCTATCGGTGCGGGTTTACCTGTGGCAGAGCCGACGGGGAGCATGATCGTCGATATCGGTGGTGGTACGACTGAAGTCGCTGTGATGAGTTTACAAGGCTCGGTGATCAGTGAATCGGTGCGAATCGCTGGCGACGAATTGAGTGATTCGATCGTCAACTACATGAAGAAAGTCCACAACCTCGTAATTGGGGAACGGACAGCCGAAGAAATCAAGATCCAAATTGGTTCGGCTTATCCTACACCCGAGGATAACGACACGACAATGGAAGTTCGCGGCTTGCATCTGTTGTCTGGATTACCCCGGACAGTGACGATTAAAGGCCCCGAAATCCGGGAAAGTATGTCCGAACCGCTTTCGACGATTATCGAAGCGGTCAAGCGGACGCTAGAACGGACTCCGCCCGAACTTGCTTCGGATATTATCGATCGCGGCATCATGTTGGCGGGTGGCGGTGCGCTGCTGCGCGGCATCGATACCCTGATCAGTCATGAAACCGGGATCGTGACGCACATTGCCAACGATCCGCTCACCTGCGTCGTTTTGGGTACTGGCAAAGTACTTGAAGACTTCAAAAATATGGAACGAGTCTTTAGTGGTCGCTCGCGCAGTCTCTAATCGAGAGTGAGGGTGGCGGAGAAATTATCAAAATTTCCAAAACCCTAATTCTCATTTTCTAGTAATTAATAACTGATAACTAACAAATAACAACCAACAACCAACGAACTATGTTTACTCTGCGCCGCTGGTGGGATAAAAACGCCCTCAAATTAGCTGGGTTTGGGACAATTATCGGTGCGACTTATCTAGTGTTGCAAACGCAAAACGCGTTGGTTTTTGAAGCTTACCATACACTCTCGCAACCATTCCAGCCCAAAGCAAAACAGATCGACTATCTCAAAACTGCGGGTGTCGAGCAACTCCAAAATGAAGTCCAAGAGTTGAAAAATCAAAATCAACAACTCAAGCAGTTAGCTAACTACAGCGCGACCGTTCCGACCAAAGGAATCTTGGCTCCAATCTTATTACATAGTGCCGATAATTGGTGGCAGCAGGTGGTCATCGGGCGCGGGAGTGCCGATGGGATCGCGATCGACCATATCGTCGTGGGTACTGGTGGCGTTGTTGGTAGAATAGTAGCTGTCTCACCACACACCAGTCGCGTCCTACTCGTCAGCGATCCTAGCAATCGGATGGGCGTCCTCATCAGCCGCACCCGGAATATGGGCATCCTTCAAGGCACCCGCAGCAATCAGGCGGTACTTCAGTTTTTTGACAAACGTCCGGCGGTGAAAGTTGGTGATGTCGTCGCGACTTCGGCTGTGAGTCAGTTATTTCCGACTGGATTGACTGTTGGTAAAGTAATCGATCTAAATTTAAATAAATCTCCCGCGCCAGAAGCGATCGTCGAATTTACCGCCCCCTTTAATGCTTTAGAATGGGTAACAGTTCATCCTCACGATCCTCGGGCAGTACCAGCCGAAGCTATTAAGCCAGTCGCTAAACCAAGTCAGCCAGCGCTGACTAAACCACCAACCCAACTCCGCTAGTTGCTAAATTGCTCGTCATGAATATCGATAATTTGCACCCTCTAGTTCGGAATGGACTTTACTTCCTCACTGTAGTTGGTTCTGCTGGTTTGTGTTTGATGTTGTTACCGACGCGATTGCCGGGAATGGAAATTTTTGGCGTCGGCCCTAGCTGGCTGGTGATGTGGCTGGTCGCCTGGAGTCTACATCGATCGCTATGGCACGCAGCTACAGCCGGGATCGTCCTCGGGTTGATTCAGGACGGGATGACATTTACGAGTACGGATATCCTGGGAACCGTCCCTACTCACGTACTGAGTTTAACCACTGTGAGCGTGCTGGTATTTATGCTGCACAAGCGCCGCTATCTGGACGATACAGTGTTCAGTGCCAGCATCGCGGCATTTGGCTTGACGATCGTTAGTGAAGCTGTCACGGGATTGCAATATCTGCTCGAAACAGCGATCGCGCGATCGCCAGAAGTCAGCTTAGACAGCTTGAATCATATCTGGACTAACCAATGTCCGTCGATGCTAATTACAGCGGTGCTGAGCGGCTTATGGATGCCGATCCTTTACTATCCACTCCAGCTTTGTTGGCAGAAAATGCTTGCAAATAAGTTGGCTTAATTTTTCAAGCGTCACGGCAGTGTCAAGCATTCACCGATTTATTCAGAGGGAAGGATGAGGGTAGTTTCATGAGTTATTGTCTCAACCCGAGTTGCCTGCATCCCCAAAATCCGCCTCAGAGTAACTTTTGTCGCAATTGTGGGCTGAGATTGCGGTTGCGCGATCGCTATTTAGCCGTAGAACCGATCGGGCAAGGTGGATTTGGACGGACATTTAAAGCGATCGATGAAGACAAACCATCGAAACCTTTTTGCGTAATCAAGCAATTTTTTCCACAGGTGGAAGGGACTACAGCAACTCAAAAAGCTGGCGAATTGTTT
>NZ_JANMZA010000545.1:0-1688 GCF_031382685.1 Chamaesiphon sp. OTE_8_metabat_110
ATAAAAAAACGTATGTATTTACGCTCAAACTATTTGGTAAAATTGATAGTCAGCGTCATGTGGAATTAATTCAAATCGTACCGACAGCACCTTAACCAATTGTTAAATTTACAACTGTTGGTACTCTTAAATCAAAAACTAAACGACAAACCGTAACGATATCTTTGCCATATACCCCGATTGCTACGGCGATAGATATACCCTTCATCCCTATAAATCTGCGCGTTACAAATCGTCAAAGTATCGATTATTTAACGACGGGATTTAGATTGGCGACTATGAGGGGCGACTATAAAACTAACTTTCCTCTATATACAAATATCACTAAATTTATCTCAGCTCTCAATGGGGGAGCTGTTAAGTTAGAATCGGCTCCCGCCTATGGTTTAAATCTGAATTTAGCAGCTAATTTAGTCAGTTTAGGAATGCCAGTGCAGTGAGAAAGGCAAAATTAAATTCGTTGGCGCAGCCTCTCCTCTGGAGAATCGCTAATACAGTGAGAACAGCCAAATTTAAGGCGACTGCTAAATTCACCTATTTTTCGATTACCACACTAGCCGTAATTTTTTACCTAGCAGGAGTGGCAAAAGCCGAGACACCATCGAATAATAATCCGATCCGATCTACCTTTTCACAGCTCACGGTTAACTCGATGGCTCCATCGCCAACGGGGATGAGTGCGGCGATTCCACCGCAAGCCCAAGCGATATTTGGGGGCTTAACTAGAGTTACTTGTCAAGCTGGGCAAGCACCCTCGACCTGTCTGCCGCTGGGATTTCTCAATACTGCTTTTGGCATTGGGCAGTTCACCCCACAAACAGCCGCCGCCGCTGCCAGAAAACCAGCTTTAACTGGAACGGAAACTCTGGCGAGTGCAACTCCGTGGTTGGGTAAGATCGCTGTTAAAGATGCGCTAGCGGGCAATCCGAGTTTAGCTGCGGTATTGCCACAATCTGCCTTTGTTGCTGGTGGTCGAGGCGGCGGCAAGATCGTCAATCCCAATCTCCAAAATATTCCATTTGGTAGTGTCGTCAATCTCAAGTCGATTCAGCTCAATCGAGTGCCGAGTCTGGCAAATACGCCGTTCAATAAATTTGCAGGCATTCAAAAATTTACTGCTTCCCAGATTCCGAATATTGGCAACATTTCCTTTGCTAATATGCCTAGCATCACCATCCCTGCTGGTGCAGCGGTGCTGAAGATGGATGTAGTCCGTACGCGAGAACGGAATGTTCGGCACATGGTCATGAGTGGTTCCCAGCAGCAGCCAAATGCACCATGCCAGAGTAATTGCGATTATATCGAAACACATCCCGCCATCGGAATGCCCTATCTCAAAGGTGCACGAATAATTTCTGGTGACAGTCTTCAAGTGCGCGGTGGGAAAGGATTACTGGCTTGGGTAAATGGCGGTCAGGAACCGACTGGGATTAGTTTTTCGGGGATGAAGTTCGTCGTTCGCAATGTTAATGCTAAAAAAGGGACGGCAACAGTCAATCTTAATTTCCGGAGCTGTTTTTATGCTTTTGGCGAACATTGTACGCCCTATTTTATTGGCTTCCCTCTGTGGCAATTGAGCGAAAGACGTAATACATTACCACTGATTACTACTGATGCCAGCGTGGCGAGGGTAATTAGATTGAGGCAGAAGTAATGGTGTAGGGGAGTAAGGGGGTAAGGGGGTAGGG
>NZ_JANMZA010000574.1:0-2475 GCF_031382685.1 Chamaesiphon sp. OTE_8_metabat_110
TCTTTAATACACGCTGCTATCCGCTCTTTCTTATCTTGACTCATTTCTCTGGATCCCTGACTTTTTTCTCCTTAATTCTCCCACATCTTGCCGCTCTGCCGAAAGTGGATGCTCCCTATTAGAGATAGATATTTTGATTACGTCATGAAATATTGCTTGAGTCATAAAACAGCTCTAAGATATTCCTAGATTATGCCAGTATGATAGTAATATGAGTGCAGTAAAATAGCTGTAAGATAGGCTGATACTGCTATCATACTCCAGCCAGATGACCGATCTCACTGCCCGATCGCCTTGATTCTCATTAGTAACTTCACCGAATATTACTTAGCAACTCTAGAATTTACCCGCAATTGTGCCGATCCGAATCTATTAGTGAAAGCGTAGAATTGAGTACGACCTGGATCTGGTTGTGGGGAGGAGGAACCAGCAGTACCTCTCGTGTTGCACACTCGTCGAATCTGGCGATTCGATCGGTAGCTGGTAAGGGCTTTCCCCCCTTAACCCCCCTCTCCGCTAACCCATAATTGAAGGTTCCAACTACCTTGGTTAGCCCCTAAAATCTCACCAAAATCATATTACTTGACGTAACAGTACCGTCACGATGTAGATTGGGAGCGGTTTGTAAACCAACTTTAAAATCAGACGAGCTGTAGTAAGGCGTAAGCGATAGTGTCACCAAAACAGATTGCCTCACAAACCGAAGAAATTATCTTAGTTCAGCCTAAGAGAGTCAATAACATTACGCTCCGGCTGACTGATGATGAATTAGACACGATCGAGGAACAAGCCCGCAAGCTCAATCTGAATCGCTCTGACTATCTCCGCCACCAGGCGTTAAAATCCGTTCGCCGTTTTAAACCCAAGCCCCTCAAAAGTCTCGATACCCTCCAATATCGAGAATTAGCACTGATTAGAAAAGAACTCAGTTGTCAGGGGAACAACCTCAACCAAATTGCAAGAGCCTTAAATACTCTGCTCAAAATGGGCGTACCTGTCGATCTCGATATTGCACGACTAGAACAGATTGCCAGTGAAAGCTATCGAGCCACTCGCTCGATTCTGAGCCTTCAAAAAAAGCACAATAATTAAGATGATTGGGACTATCGGTGGTGGTGGTGGTTTTGGCGGATTGCTTGGCTATGTCCTAGATAAAGAAAAACAGCCACGTATCCTCAGTGAGAATATGGCGAGTGATACTCCTAGCGATTTAGCCCGCGAGTTCAGGAGAATTAGTAACGGTAATCCCCGCATATCTAAACCCGTCAAACATATTTCAGTCTCATTTGCTCCCGAAGATGGGGTGGTTGAAGATTGGCTCAAGGAAGCGATCGCCTTGAGACTGCTAGATGGTTTGGGATATCAGGAAACTCCCTACCTTGTCGTCGCACACGATCGAGACGATCCTGGGCATGACACCATCCACGACCACGACCATATTCATATCATCACCAGTGCGGTTGACTACGATGGCAAACGTGTCGATCCATCCTGGGAAGCCTATCGGATGCAATCGATCCTCCGCGAAGCCGAGATTGACTTTGGATTGCGGCAAGTAGCATCATCTTGGGAGGTTAAGCGCGAGAAGGCTCTGGGGCTGAAGCTAGATTCCGATCTCGCTCATTTTGTTGCTGATTCATTCAAAGATCGTCCAGATCTCAAAACTTGGCTCGATCGATT
The DNA here is from genome assembly GCF_031382685.1 of Chamaesiphon sp. OTE_8_metabat_110. Classification (NCBI taxonomy): domain Bacteria; kingdom Bacillati; phylum Cyanobacteriota; class Cyanophyceae; order Gomontiellales; family Chamaesiphonaceae; genus Chamaesiphon; species Chamaesiphon sp. OTE_8_metabat_110. Next base: position 1,681 of record NZ_JANMZA010000574.1, read on the forward strand.
GGCGCAGTCCGATATCGATGTCAGATTCAACATCAGCAAGAACGATAATGTCATGGGCATTACCTACCTCAAGGATGGTGAAGTCTGTAAGGGTAGCGATATTGGAGCAAGTTGGGCTGTGGTGAACGATCGAGTGTCTGTCACTGCTGACGATCTCCCGCTCATGAAAGCGACCAATATTAAGAGCCAAGAACAACCTGTGCGGTTGAGTAAGCTCGATCGAGCAATGTTCGATCGAGCGGTGGAAATGGCAGTGATGAAATTGGGACAGGGTATAAAGTTTAAGAACAGTCGGGCAGATATTAAATTAGATGGGGACACTCTGACTGTGGTACGGATGCGACCCCATCGGCTGATGCTCAAGGCGACTCAGACAAAGGATGGTAGGTGGGAACCTGTTGGTTTTCCCCATGTCGAGAAAAGAGATGTCGAACAACTCGAACGCTTTAATGGGGTAGAGTCCAAGAAGTTTGAAACTTCCCTTCAGCATGAGGCTTTAGATCCAGTGGATGAATTTACTAGCATTGATGCTTATGTTGTTAGCGATCTAGACCAGGATCGATGTGAATACGAGGAAGATGGTCTATCAATGTAATAAAGTTTGATGTTTAATGACAACGCGCAAGCTTCGATTGGCTTGCGCGTTGTCATTGACGATTTTCCCCATTGATAGTCAGAGTAATCGCTCGATTAAGTTGGTAAATGTCATCTGAAAATTCCCCCGTTTCTGATGTGGACGGGCTGATATTTCTAGCTTGAGAATAATTCGGCCCAGAGCGATGGCGGTGCCTTTTG
>NZ_JANMZA010000588.1:0-6596 GCF_031382685.1 Chamaesiphon sp. OTE_8_metabat_110
CTCGTCGTGCTAACTCTCAGTGGGGCCAGAATCAACTACAGCGGTGATGACGGCTGCGGCGATTTCGCCGTTGCTGCTGGCGGATGGGAGTAATTATGGGGTGCTGACTGCTACTCTGGCGATGCTGGTTGGGGCGATCTGTGTGGTTGCCTGTGTTGCTAGATTAGGATTTCTCGCAAACTTGCTCTCGACGCCAATTCTAGTCGGCTATATGGCAGGTGTCGCGCTGATAATGATTGCCGGACAATTGGGCAAAATTAGCGGGATTTCTATTCAAGGCAACACTGTATTAGTCGCTCCAACAGGAGAAACTGATGTTCTTCAAGCTAAATCTCGGCTAATGTTTGGAGCATTTCGGCGGTGGTAAATGGCTTAGTTAGTACTGCGCTGACTTGCTGTTTATCGACGATCGCGGCTAGATTGAGATAGGAGCCGCTCATCACCACAATTTGAACTTCGGGATTAATTTGTTGCAGAGCGAGAATTATCGATGGGGTGTCTAGATGGGGCATCATCATATCGATGAGGACGATCGCAATACGATGATGATTTTGGGTATATATATCGATCGCTTCGATCCCATCGCTAGCTAAGATGACGCGGTAGTTATACGTTTCTAATGATTCTTTGGTAATTTCACGAATTGCGGTTTCATCATCGACAACTAATACCAATCGCCCCTGCCCATCGTAGAGATCTTCGGCTGTGGTTGGAGATTCAACTTCTCGACGATCGTTAGCGGGGAGATAGATTTTAAAACAAGTACCACGCCCAACTTCGCTCTCAACCTCGATCGCGCCCCCATGCGCTTTGACGATCCCCTGTACGGTTGACAAGCCTAATCCCGTACCTGTCTCTTTGGTGGTAAAGAAAGGATCGAAGATCCGATCGAGCATTTCTCTAGTCATCCCCATGCCAGTATCGGCAATAGTAATCAGGATATAAGATCCTAGTGGTGGCTGGAGCTGGAGCTGGGCATAATCTGCATCGATAACGATGTTTTCCGCACTAGCCGCAATCGTGCCACCGTTGGGCATGGCATCTCGCGCATTGACAAATAGATTCATCAATACTTGATGAATTTGTGTCGCATCGATACTTACCAGCCATAGATCTTCAATATCATTGTTAACTTCAATCTCAATCGATCTAGGGAAAGTTTGTCGCGCGACACTGATGATTTCTGTGAGAATATGCCGTACCTGTAGCACCGCGCGTTCGCCATCCAGCCCCCGCGCAAAGGTGAGAATTTGCTTCACTAAACCACTACCGCGCTTGGAACTCTCTACCAACATATTCAATAATCGGCGACTGCGATCGTCCAAATTGGACAATGTTAGCGGTAAAAGCTGGGCAGCACCGACAATCGGCGTGAGCACATTATTCAAATCGTGGGCGATGCCACTGGCAAGGCTACCCAGACTTTCCAGCCGTTGAGCGCGAAGGAATTGTTGCTCTAGGGATTTTTTCTCAGTAATGTCAGTATCGACACTGAGAATCGAGCGCGGATTGCCCGCCTCATCCCGCATCAGCGTCCACCGACTTTCGACGATTACTTCTTTACCAGTTTTGGTAACTTTATGTAACTCACCTTGCCACGATCCGCGATCCAAGACACTGCTAAAGGCAATTGCGACCGCTGTTTCTGGTGGGGTATCTGGATAAAAGAGTTGGGCGGTAGTCCGATCGATCGCCTCAGTTGCCAGCCAGCCATAGATAGCTGTCGCGCCATTGTTCCAAAATTGAATCTGACCATTCAAATCCCGGACGATAATCGCATCAGTCGCAATATCGAGCAAAGCGGCTTGCTCCTGAATTTTTTGGGCGGCGGCTTTGCGCTCGGTAATATCTCGCCCTTCTGGAATCAACATCACGACTTTGCCAGTGTCATCGAAGATCGGACTGAGGGAAAAATCGACAATAATATGGGAGCCATCTGCCAAAATAGAGGGGGCTTCAAATCTGATTAGTTGACCTGTCGCCGCTTGGACGATCGCTTGTTGCAGTTGCACTTGCACGTCAGGATAATGAGTCCACCACGGAGTCGTCCAAAATGGCTGCCCACTGACATCATCCAGTGTCGCCCCGACCGCATCCAGCGCGGTGCGGTTGACTTCGAGCACAATTCCATCGGGATCGAGTAATCCCATAAACTCGAAGGTATTATCGAAAATTGCCCGAAACTTCCGTTCGCTATCTCGCAGCGATTCTTCGGCTTGCTTGCGACTGGTAATATCAAATTGAATCGATAGATACTGAAAAGGCTGCCCGCGCTCATCTAAACAGGGAACGATTGTCATGGCTACCCAGTAAAAACTACCATCTTTGGCGCGATTTTTAATTTCCCCGCTCCAGACTTGCCGGCTACTAATTACCGCCCACAAATCTCGAAAAAATTCCGATGGATGGTAGCCAGAATTGATAATTTGATGAGTTTTACCTAATAATTCTGTCTCTGAATATTGAGAAATTTCACAGAATTTATCATTGACATAAATAATCTGCCCCTGTCGATCGGTAGCGGCAACTATTGCCGATCGATCTAAGGCATATTTCTGAAATTGGAGTGATGTTAATGTTGTGTGGGCGACAGTCTCAGCCCGTTTTTGGTCGGTAATATCTCTGGTAAAACAGCGAGTATGGATGAATTTGCCATCCTTGAAAAAAGCGTGAGCATCGATTGAGACATCACAGATCGAGCCATCTTTGCGCCAGACTTGAGCCTCACATCCTCGCATCGATTCATTTCTCGATACTCGCTGCAAAAGATCGGTCAACTTTATTCGGTCTATATGAAAATTTATGAGCGGTTGACCGATATATTGAGATCGATCGTAGCCAAACATATTTAGTTCAGCCTGGTTTACCCAGACAATATTACCCTCAATATCGACCCAATTCATCCCAATTAAGGCATTCTCAATAAAATCTGAAATTCCCTGTTGACTAGCTTCTAAAGCGACATTGCACGATCGTTGCTCGGAGACCTTAATTTGGAGTTCTTCAGTTAGCAATGCTGATTCAGCAGTTCGAGCTAATACGCGCTCTTCCAACGTTTGGGAAGCTCGACGTAATGCAGCTTCTACCTGCTCTCTTCTAGCTACTTCCGATCGTAATTCCCGATTAGTTTGCTCCAATTCGGCGGCTCGATCTAGCAATTGCGATTGCAAACTATCGACTATACATAGCATTTCTAACGGATCGAGCAATTGCAATAGATTCGACTGAGTAAGAATACCCACTAATTCACCGCGATCGTTTTTTATGACCAATCGTCGAATATTTTTAGTTTGCATCACTTGCTGCGCCGCCCAGAGCGAATCTGTGGGCTGCAAACAAAACAACGGAGTACTCATCACCGCTGCGGCTAACAATTGGTCTAAATCTAGTTCAAACGCCTGAAACTGGACAACATCCCGTTCGGTGATAATCCCGACTGGGCGGAGCGGCTCATCTCCATCCATAATCACGATCGAACCGATGCCTCGTTCGACCATCATCTGCGCGATCTCCAAAATCGTTGTCGTTGGAGTTGCCTGAATTACTGCTGTTGTCATCCCTTCAGCGATCGACCGAAATCTTAATAGATTGACTGGCTGTAAAATTTGGCGAATATGCTCTGGCGTAACCACCCCGATGAGCTGCTGGAGATCGTCGAGAATCGGTAAATGTCGGATTTTGTGCTGTTGAAAGATCCCTAGCGCAGTCATCACCGTATGCTGCTCCGACAGCACCAAGGTAATCGGATCTACGGTCATTACCTCCCCGACTTGCACGCTGTGTAAATCAGTTTGACTAGCAGAAAGTTTGACTAAATCGCGTTCGGTAAAGATCCCGATTAATCGACGATTTTCAATAACTAATACCGCGCTGTGACGTGCGGCGGCGGCAATTTCGAGGACTCGATCGCTGGCGATTGGATCTGAGTTAGGCAATAGACAGATCTGTCCCTTTGCCTGACTCATTAAGGTAATTACTTTGACTAAGGGTAGAGTTGAAGTGACAATTAATGGCTGCCGATCGACGAGCGATGCCAAACTTGGTAATTTTTGGATCGGATTGGCGTTAGGCATATACGGTCGGGATAAACATCCTGTGTATCTATATTAAGCCTAGAGAAAATGCTATGCAACGCGATTTGTCACATTGCATCACACAATTATCGATCTTTGAGTATTCCAGAAAGCGATCTTACCAATCGTTTTCTGGCTAATTCTCTAGTTGGCGATCGATCCTGAAAAATCTACTAAATTACAGTTCGATTAGCGAGCTAAAACTCTCCCCGGCTCTCTGACTTGGCGTTGTATCTGCAATCAGCTTGGCAACCCGAATCGCGGAAATAATCGCGCCTTCATGCAAGCCATCGCCAAGATAGGCTCCCACATGGTAAGTGCGATAATTTCCTGCCGATCGTGGAAAGCAGCCACGGTATACAGTATTTGACACCAGAGCAGATAGTGGAATTGGGGCTGACGATGGGCTTTGATTATGAGGCACACCCCAATCTCAAGCCCACATTCCGCTAGTCCAAGCGAGCGAAAAATAATTAAAACGAAGCCATAGGAGCGTAGCGATTGTATTCTCAATAGGCTAAGACTATTGAGAATATGTCGGCGAGCGCCAAAAAGAGACTAAATCGCTAGAAAGGCTGATACGAAAGGATTCTGCATCTGATTATTTTTTAGGCGATCGAACTAGCGGAATGTGATCTCAAGTTATTTGTCTACGAACATGTTGCTGCGATGCAACCGACTAGCGCGGAACCTGCTGTTAGCAAAATTAATTGTTTGATATCTTTTGGAGGTGACTAAAAATGAGTTATGACTTCAGTAAAGTTTTGCATGTTCCATTTGATGAGGCGATCGATTGAGTCACTGCAAATCTACAAGCAGAGGGCTTTGGTATTCTGACTGAAATTGATGTCCGAGCCACGATGAAAAAGAAGCTGAATGTTGAAATGCCCAGCTACAAAATTTTGGGAGCTTGCCATCCTAATTCTGCTTATCAGGCATTACAAATTGAAGATAAGGTGGGCACGATGCTGCCTTGTAATATAATTGTGCAGGAGCAGACAGACGGCGTGGAGGTATCAGCGGTAGATCCAATTGCCTCGATGCAAGCAATTGCCAACCCAGCATTAAAAGACGTGGCAGAACAGGTTCAGTCTAAGCTGAAAGTGGTTATCGAGCATCTTTGACAGTCACAAGTTCTTCACATTCTTTGCATAAGATGACAACAGAATCGCGATCGGATTAGGGAGGATTTTATTCATTATTGCCAATCTGGGCGCGAAAATCTTTGCGATCGAGCGCAATTCACTGGCGATCGCATTGATGGTGGTTGCGCTGAATACGCCGTCGCTGATGCCCGATTTTGTTTCCCGATTCCCATGGGATACCCCGACTTGCAAGCCGCACCGCTGCTGTGTGCTGGACTCATCGGCTATCGCTCACTAATGATGGCGGAAGACGCACTACGAACTATTGTAGGGCGAACGGGTATTGCGATCGATTGCCAATCTCACCCGCCGCGATGGTGAAGATTTTTTGGCACTGGCTCCCAAAATTCCGATTCAGACTCAGGTTGAGGCGTTTCCGTTAGCTGCGCCAAATGAAGATCTAGATTCGCTTCGGCGCGGTAAAATTCAAAGCGTAGCAGTTTTAACCGTTTCAGCGGTGAAGATTCTCCATTGACGTAGCATTCAGCCAGAAAAGAGAATCTGCCCAAAATATTGGGGTAGTAGTGATGCGGTGGATATTCTCAAACTCAACGAGTTTGGCTGACGATCGTCCAAACTGCTACCCGATCGATTGGAAGATTATGCCATCTTTGGCGAACCTTGATATGCACCTCGTGCTGGTACTGTCAGCAGTACTGAAAGCTCCTTGCCGGATCTAATTCCACTAATCTAGTAGATACAATTAGCGAACGAGAGTTAAGCATGATATTGCTCAGAAGTATGGCCATCTGGTTCATTTTTATCGCGCTCGAAAGCCTGAACGGGACGATTCGCACTTTGTGGCTAGTGCCACTATTTGGCGATCTGCGGGCACATCAACTTTCATTCATTACCGGATCGCTGCTGATTCTGACGATCGCGACAATCTCGATCCGCTGGATCGAAGCCACCAGTTTGGCTCAACTAATCAGCGTGGGAGTCCTGTGGATGTTGCTGACAGTAACGTTCGAGGTTGCCTTGGGACGCTGGGCATTCGGATATTCCTGGGCGCAAATCGCGGCTGACTACAATTTGTTCCAAGGTCGATTGATGGCAATTGGTTTAGTTTTGCTCTTATTCGCGCCGCTGATTGCTACCCGAAGTAGGGATGTTTGGATCGTTAGTGGAACCTACGGTCGGTAATCGTCCCCAAAGCACTTCCTAACGGTAAATTTACGCCAGCAATGGTCTACATCGAAGCAGAGAATCATGAATCAGATCGACAAAAACAGGGACGATTTTACCCCTAGAATTAACATGTTACGCTGAAGGTAATTACGGAGCAAAGAAATGGCAGGAAAGTTGACGCTCATTGTCGAGATGGTGACTGTGTTAGGAGCTGCAACTACTGTCGGATACTTAGCCAATCGCTTAAAGC
>NZ_JANMZA010000335.1:0-2442 GCF_031382685.1 Chamaesiphon sp. OTE_8_metabat_110
GGCGACAGCATTTATATTTATTGGCTCGTCGCAGTTGGTGTAATTCAATCATCCCCGATCTGGATTGCGATCGCCAATGGGATTTTATGGCCGAACGAACTCAAGAAACAGCAGGCATTCTTGCAAGAAGCTAAAGACATCCTCGCCGACTATCAGCCCTACACGATCGGGATTACTGGTAGTTATGGCAAAACCAGTACTAAAGCCATCTTAGGGAGTATTTTAGAAGCGATCGAGCCGACATTTTGGACGCCCGGTAGTATCAATACCGAAATGGGCATCACCCGCCAAATTCGCGAAAATCTCAAACCCCAACAGCAGCTCGCCATCATCGAAATGGGCGCGTATCAAATCGGATCGATCGCCAAATTGTGCCGTTTTACTCCACCGAATGCGGGACTAGTTACCGCTGTCGGCGTGATGCACCTCGAACGCTTTGGCGGTGCCGAAAATATCTACAAAGCCAAGTGCGAACTCGCCCAAGCTATTCCCGCCGATGGCTTACTCGTCTGTAATGGTGACAATCCTGGCGCGCGCCAAATGGCGACAGACTATCCCAAAGCCACCACTCTCCTGTACGGTTTAGAACCAGAGATCGGACATCTCGACTGCTGGATGTCGGATATCAAAGCCAGTATGGAGGGCACCACATATACGATTCATTGGCAAGGGAAAGAGTATCCCGGCTTCACCAAACTGCTGGGAGTACCGATGCTCTCCAATCTCGTCGGTGCCTTCACGATGGCTTGCGCCCTCGGTAAAGATCCCGATTATGTCATCGCAGCAATCTACAATCTCGAACCTGCGAATAGTCGTCTCAATCTCCGCAAAAACGGCGATGGTTTCATACTCGACGACTCCTACAACTCTAACCCGATCGGGTTTGCCTCCGCGCTCGAAGTCCTAGCTGTCCTTGAAGGTGGGCGCAAAATCTTGATGACTCCCGGCATGGTGGAACTCGGCGAAATTCAAGCAGCCGAGAACCGTCAGGTGGCGCTCAAAGCTGCCTCAATCTGCGATCTGGCACTTGTCATTGGCGATACTAATAAGGAAGCACTCAAAGCCGGATTGCTCGAAGGTGGATTAGCTCCCGATAAGTTAATGGAATTTCCCAATCGCGATCTAGCGCTGGCATATCTCACCAGTCCCGAACACCGCCAAGCCAAGGACATGATTTTGATTGAAAACGATCTGCCCGATCTGTATGAATCGATCGCGGGGTTTTAGAATAGCTATATAACGTCAGTTCGGGATAAGTTTATGCAGTCATTAGCAGCCAAACCATTCTTACTAGATATTCACAGCATCACCCTGCGAGTTACTCATGAAGAGTTCGAGATGCTCTGCCAAGATAACCCAGAACTGCGACTGGAGCTGACAGCTAATGGAGAATTGATAACAATGGTACCAGTCGCGCTAGAAAGTTCAGAGCAAAATGGAGACTTGTTCGGGGAGGTTTGGGCTTGGAATCGTCAAACCAGATTGGGAAGAGCTTTTGACTCATCTGGTGGCTTTACTCTGCCCAATGGCGCAGTCAAATCGCCTGATGTCACCTGGATTGGGAAACCAACAGCCGATGAACTTCCGCGTGGGGTTACTTTCCCTGAGCTAGTCCCCGATTTTGTCATCGAACTACGATCTCAAAGTGATAGTCTCAAGACTCTCAGAGAAAAGATGGAGGAGTATCGAGCGAATGGAGTGCGTCTAGGCTGGCTAATCAACCCCCAACAGCAACAGGTAGAGATCTATCGGCTCGGACGGGATGTAGAAATATTAGAATCGCCTGCTACCTTGAGCGGGGAAGATGTATTGCCCGGTTTGGCGATGGATCTCAGCTCGATTTTTGAATCCTAATTACGCTCATCTATATCTTGTAATTTAGAATCGATCGGTTTTTACTAGTGATGCCGAGATTCGCTGGCGATCGCCGATCTTGAATACTTTTTATGCAGTCTCTAAGTGTACGCTGAAGGTGTCGATCGTACAAGTACGGATTCCTAGCTTATGGATTTCTCCTTTGATGGGTAATATCAGTGGGAGTATTAAGTAATTTGGCTTAGTTTTGCTGTGAGTACTTCAACCTTCATAAGTATAATAGCTTACTTTAGACATAATTGATACATCTTTGCAAACATACAAATACCCCGATCGTGAAAATAACATCCTTCCCATTCAGCAATACCAAACTCAATCGTTCAGTCTTTTTTTCCGTACTGTCTTTAGCTGTTGCTGGCACAGCAATCCAATCTGAAAACGCTCATGCCGTAGACCTGAATTTTGGTGCTGCAACTACCGCCAATAACCTTGCTTCCGGCTTTGCTGGCCTTACATTAGGCCCTGGAAACAGTCGTGCGACCATCGATTATCGGAATGTTGCCACAGGGATTGATGCCAGGGTAACTGCTGTGGCTTCTGGTAATGGTACCTTTGCTGGACATTTAC
>NZ_JANMZA010000626.1:0-2394 GCF_031382685.1 Chamaesiphon sp. OTE_8_metabat_110
GTCGCGTTAGGCAATTTTTCTGGGGCGGAGAAGATTAAGAAGAGTCAGGAATTTTTTGGGTTTTTAGAAGCAGGATTTAACGCCTTCCTGTTATGGGAGCAGATCTTTACTAATAAAATGGGGCTGACAGTTCACGCGCTCACTGTCGAGCAGCTCTGGGCAGATTTATGGAATCGCTACAATTCTGTTCCGGCGATCCCCGTTCCGCAAAAACTGATCTTCGATCGACAATCGATTCGGGAAGAAATTAATTCTAACATTCATGCGACATCGCTCCTAATGCGATCGGAAGAATCTATCCCCGACCCTGATTATCGGTGGATTAAGGTCAAGCGAAAATTCATCGGGATTCTCTCTTTGCTAGACCATCCCGATTCTTGGAAGACGGAGCGAGATGCCCTGAACTTTTATTGGGAAAAACTGGGTGAGGATAAAGTTTACGATATCGAGATCGTCACTCAATTGAGCAAACTCAGCCAGACCGAAGAACGCCAGCGGCTGACTGATGTAACCAAGGAGCAAATCTTTAAGGCTCAAAAAGCCGCCGAGGAAGGGGATGTTAATGTCGGGGCGGGCATCGATCTCGAAGAGGCATTAGAAGCTCGTGCCTATTTGCATAAGGGTGAGATTTCTCTATCCTCCTCCACCGTATTTCTGATCCATCGGGATACAGTCGATTTGCTCGATCGAGCTTGTAGCTATTTAGAGAACCTATTTGTCTATCCAGCCAACCTCCATCGCGAAACGAACCATGTCTGGACGACTTGGTTTCAGACGCAAGCGACTTGTTGGTCGAAGTTACTCCAATATCCGTTGTTCACTCGCGTTGGTAAAGCTTTCAATGGCTATGTCCTGGGGACGATCCCGCTAACTACTGTCCAGACTATCGATCGATCTGGAGTGGAATTTCTATCGGAAGAGGGAGGAGTACCGATTTATCTAGATCTGGTCAATCGCCATCATCACATGGTTATCTTGGCTACACATCGAACTGGTAAGTCAGTCGTCCTGACTGGATTTGTAAATAAATTCCTAATCGAAGATATTCCCGTGACGCTGCTCGACTATCCACCTACGGACAGTGCATCGACATTCAAGGACTACACCCGCTTAGTCGGCGGAGCCTATTTCGATGTCGGGAGTGAGGCGGCAAATATCTTTGAACTGCCGAACATCAACCATCTCAGCCGCGAACAACAGGCAGATCGTCGTAAAGATTATGAGGACTATCTGCTAGATATCCTGTTGACGATGGTGATGGGAGCAGTCACTCAAAATACTAGCGTTGACGGTGATATCGTCCGATCGATTCTGGCGTTGGTGTTGGCTAAATTCTTTGATGATTACGAGATTAAATCGAACTACCGTGCGGCTCGTAGTGGTGGTTTACATTCTCCAGCTTGGGCGAAGTATCCCGCTCTGCCAGATTTTGTCGGTTTTTGTTCTCCAGAGCGGATTGGAGTGCAATCTCCAGATCAAATTCAGTCCTTAAATTTTATCGTTACCAAGCTTCGTTATTGGCTGACTAGCCGGATCGGACAAGCTTTATCTCGTCCGAGTACCTTTGCCACCGATAGTAAGTTATTTGTGATGGCGATGCGGGGTGTGAATAACCCTGAAGATGCTGCCATTCTGTCGATGTGTATGTACGGTACGGCATTGAGACGCGCATTTTCTCATGCTAAATCGGCAGTCGTAGTCGATGAAGCGGCGATCGCCCTCCAATTTCCATATTTAGCCAATCAGGTCGGCAAACTCTGTGCCAACGGTGCTAAGGCGGGTATCCGCGTGATTTTGTGTTCTCAAGAGCCAGGTTCGATTAAAAATTGTGCTGCTGGCGATCGGATTTTAGGTAACTGCGACATCAAGTTAGTGGGTAGAGTCCAACCCGAAGTCAGTCGCGCCTTTCAAGATATTTTATTAATACCCAAGGAAATTCTCAATCCTTGCATGACCGATAGTTTTGCCCCGAATCAGGCGATGGGATACTCCAACTGGATTTTGATCGACGGACGCAGTTATACCCGCGTTCGCGCTTATGCGAGTGCGGGCGGCTTGGCAGCAGTGGTGAATAATCCCCACGAAGTCGCTCGTCGGCAAGAGTTGATTGCTGCTGCCGAGCATCCGATTCTGGGGCTACATCAGTACGCCTCGGAGTTAATTCCCAACTAACTTTTGGAGTTCAATTTTGCAAAAAATCACTATCTGGGGCGTGAGTTCGATCCTCTGTGCCCTCATTCCCACCGTGAGTTTAGCGGCAACTTCACCCGCTCCGCTCGATCCGACTGCGACTGTCACCACGCCGACGACGGCACCGACAACTACTCCAGCAGCCGTTCCACCTGCCACCCCCAACGTTGGCGAGATTACCAAGTCAGCGACGACAACTACCAG
>NZ_JANMZA010000342.1:0-2836 GCF_031382685.1 Chamaesiphon sp. OTE_8_metabat_110
TTTCTGTTTCCCTTTACGCCGACGCGATCGTTTCCTGGCATCTTGTTTCCTCAGTCGCTGACTAAACTCGGCGGTACTTTTAACTGGTTATCGCACCTGCTACTAAGACAGATAATGTGGCAAGGGTTTCGCACAGCCGATCGCCTTGCTAGAGCGCAAGTATTAAACCTGCCCGCTGCATCCTTCTGGGGGCCGTATAAATCGCCAGTAATGCACCGATATCCGACGCTTTATGGGTTCAGTCCATCGGTCATTCCCAAGCCTGCGGATTGGCACAACACGGAGATTGTGGGCGATTGGTTTTTGGATGCTAGCGGCTGGACTCCACCCGCAGATTTAGTAGAATTTCTACAAAACGGTGCGCCGCCTGTATATATCGGCTTTGGTAGTATGGGCAGTCGCAAGCCGGAAGAAACCGCAGAGTTGGTTTTACAGGCAATAAATCGCACTGGACAACGTGCCATTTTGCAAGCTGGTTGGGGTGGTTTGAGTAAGGCTGACGTACCAAACAATATTTTGATGATAAATTCGGTGCCGCATTCCTGGCTATTCCCTCGGATGGCGGCGGTGGTGCATCATGGCGGTGCGGGGACGACTGCGGCAGGTTTGAGAGCGGGGGTGCCTTCGATCGTGATTCCGTTCTTTGGCGATCAGCCGTTTTGGGGTCAACGGATTGCTGATTTGGGGGTAGGAACGGCACCAATTCCCCGCCAGCAATTAACGGTGGAAAAATTGGCTCAGGCGATCGACCGAGCCGTAACAGATCCAGTCATGCGGCAACGTGCAGCCGATTTGGGGCGAAAATTCAGGCTGAGGATGGGGTGGGGCGCGTTGTTTCGATCGTCCGAGAGATTGAAGAAAAGGGTTTATAAATCTTTGCCGCTACGCCAGACTCATTGTGTCCAATTCGACTTACTAGGTGGTTGTGTCATCGAGAAACCCCAAACGCAGGGGGCTGCACCAGATGAAGTCCTGTACATTGGCGAAGGTTTGCCTCGTTATGCAGAGGGCGAACCACGTCGCGTGAACTTGAGTGTGTCGCGCTTACCAGATTTAGTTGTAGAGATTGCCGATACTACTTTAGCTAGCGATTTGGATGAGAAGAAACAACTTTATTTAGCATTAGCCATTCCTGAATATTTGGTAGTTGATGTTAAAGGCAAGCGAGTACTCGCCTTTCGATTGGTAGATGGCAAATATCGGGAGTGTACTGAATCAGTTGCCCTGACAGGACTACCGATCGATCTACTAGAACAAACGCTAAATCAGATGGATAATACTAATGGTAATGCCGCACTTTGGTTTGCAGCCCAAATCGATAAGTTGCCAGCAAAATAGTTGGTGTTGCCTAATTCAATCTTTATAGATCTCGATCTTCTGTGCGATCGATAACTTTCAGCCCGGTTAACCCAGCACCAACAGCTCCTATACTCAAACAAATTATCGACATTTTAGTAGATAGTGGGTACTGTCCGATCTGTGACGATCTCCACCAATCGCATGTCCACAAATTTCAAGCGAAAAAAACGTCGGGGTAATTCATAAATCACCCCGACGTTTTTTTATTAATCTAAACCTTTGCCAACTGCTTCACCTCCACAGGTGCAGTTAGAGCTGCTTCTAGCTCTGACTTACCAAGTCGGGCTTCGAGGATATTCATCACTTCACGACCGAAATCATTGGGATTATCGCGGAAGGCTTGGAGACAAACCTCGCCAAAGAATGAGCCTAATGGTTCGGGATTCCAGAGCAGTTTTTTGGCAACCCAAGGCATGTGACTCATCGGGTTATAACCGGGTTTGATAATATCATTTTTGAAGGCATATTCTTCTAAATGGGTATGCGGTTGTAACCCGATAAAGAAGATTGCTGGTTCGACTTTATCTGCGCCGAAAATCTTTTCCATTTCGCGGTGATAAGCGATCGTTTGGCGGATCGTTTCAAAGCGTTCGTCGATGACATTAAATGAGTAATTAATCGACACCATATCTTCAAACCCGGCGGCTTTGAGATCGCGACAGTTTTGTAAGACAGTCCGCAGATTATAGCCCATCCGCATTTTGCGAACTAGTTCCTGAGAACCGCTGGTAATGCCGATCTCAAAATAGTTCATCCCGGTTTTTACCATCAACTCGCACAGCTCGGGCGTCAGATTGTCAGCGCGAATATACGCCGCCCATTTGATATCTGTCATCCCACTATCGACGATCTTTTGTAATAACTCGATCGCGTCGTCTATGTAACGTCGGGCGGGGATAAATTGAGCATCGGTAAACCAGAAATTCCGAATCCCGCGATCGTACAATTGCCGCATTTCGGCGACTACTTCATCAGCCGGATTGATTCTCACCTGCTTACCTTCAATGACGGTATAAACGCAGTAACAACAGTTGTGCGGACAGCCGCGTTTGGTTTGCACGCCGACATAGAAGTCCCGATCTTGCAAGTAATAGCTAAATTCCGGCCAGATCGTCTCGATATAATCATAGTTGCACGCCGTCTTTTCGATCGGGGCTGGCGGTTCGTGGACTAAGCCTTTGCGAGGGGCTTCACCGACGATATAGCAGCGTTCGTGAGTGAGATCTTCGGCTTTGATAATCTTCTCTAGCAAGGCTTCACCTTCGCCGATCGAGACGATCGCACCTTTTGGTAAACTCTTAGATAATTGCTCGTAGAAGACGCTCACAGCCCCACCACCGACGACGAGTTGCGTGTCGGGATGATATCGCTTGGCGCGTTTGAATCCGCGCTTAATCAGGGACATATTCCGCCACAGTTCGGTATAGTGGCTCTTGAGCATCCGTGCGCCGCCGAGCGCCCCACGCAGCTTTTTGAG
>NZ_JANMZA010000003.1:0-12848 GCF_031382685.1 Chamaesiphon sp. OTE_8_metabat_110
GTTCGATCGGCGTGCAACGGGTTTGTTTAGACTGCATCCATAAAAGGCTATGACGGGGAATCACAGTTTTTCAACTTTAACAATACCGCCCTCAATATTATCAACCTGCAATCGATACCCATAGAGCAGTGCCATCCCTAACAGAGGTTCCGTCTCTGATTCCGCAATATCAATCTCAAAGTAATGCCCATCCCAGATTGCGACCGCAGTGTACAAATCAAAGGATGTCTCACTGCCGTCGCCCAGAGTTACAAAATCAGCACCGCTCCAAGGTAAATCTAGAGTGGTGATGATTGTAGAGGGTAAAGATAGAAACCCATTGAACCCTGTGTCAATCACAGCATCGATCGCTTGTAGTTGTCGATTTGAGTTACCGACCACAACAGTCAGCATTGCTTCACGTCGTAAATTCACAACTCCTTGCATCATGAATTTTTCTTCAGACTCCGTGCCCCAAAATGATAAACGGCACGATGTCCGATCCGAATTATCCAGGGTTGAGCGTCAGGAAGTCGTTCAAACAGTCGATTGGTTGCAGGCACAACATTTTCAGCGACCTCGAACTCTCCGGTTTCAATGTCGATAGCTACAATCTTATTGTCATTTCCTGCTTCGACTTGCTGCCGAATGCCAGACTCATAGAGTTCTTGCCCACGTTGAGCTAACTCTTCTTTGCTGTAGCGTCTTTGACGAACTGCCATAGTCATACCTCCATTACAACTCTTCTCCTTCATTTTAGCTCAGAGTAGATCCAAGTCTGTCTATATTTGCTTCATCCCCTGTTTAATCGGTGAGAACTTACTATGAAATTCTGTCCGATCGTCATACACAGCACCTTGTAAATTAGCCCCAATAAGTTTGGCTCCATACAACTTTGCTCCAGCAAAATTTGCCCCTCTGCAATTAGTACCTTTCAATTCGGCTCCAAATAGATTGGCTCCTGATAAATTGGCTCTATGTAAATCTGCAAGGAGCAGATTTGTTTCTCGCAAATCGGCAGATTCTAAATTTGCCTCCGATAAATTTGCCCGCTTTAGATTTGCACCAAATAGATCTACTTCTGACAAGATCGATCGATTTAAATTCGCTTCGGTTAAATTAGCTGCTAGTAAGTTTGCCCGACTCAGGTTGGCTGCTACTAAAATGGCTTTAGTCAAATTCGCCTTACTCAAATTCGCAGTAGTCAGATCTGCGGCAAGTAAATTAGCGTGATTAAAATCGATCTGTTCGAGATTTGCAGCGATTAATGATGCGCCCTCTAAATTAGTTTCAACCAAATTTGCCCAACTTAAATTGGCTCGATCGAGTGTGGCTTTGTGTAAGTTAGCTTTAATTAAGATTGCTTTATGTAAGTTTGCATCACTCAGATCTGCCTCAGTTAAATTGGCTCCTGTCAAATTTGCTCTCTCGAAGATCGCGCTGGTGAAGATTGCTTGAAATAATACAGCATCCATCAATTCTGCTTGCAGGAAACCTGTAGAAATTGCCGTCACTCGGCTCAAATTAGCCCGTTGTAAGTTGGCTAAACCGAAATCACAACGGCTCAAAATAGCACTTTCTAAACTTGCTTGACTGAGATTGGCAGTTCCCAGACTGGCACCTGTGAGATCTGCTTCATATAGATTGGCTTGATGTAAATTCGATCGATTCAATTTCGCAAATTGTAAGTTTGCCCGCACTAAATCGGCTTTGCTCAGGTTGGCACCTGCTAAAATTGCCTTGCTCAAGACTGCTTTAAATAAGACTGCTTTGCTCAGGTTGACTTTGGCTAACTGTGCGGATTGAAGATCGACGGCGGTGAGCTGTGCTGCTTCAAAATCTCGATCGCCAGCAGCATATTCTAGCAATAGTTCCGCACTACTTTGAACGATCTTTTTTTGGCGTTGCGGCATAATCGTTCGCGTAGCGTGCCGTAGGCAATCGAAAACACTATCCTCATCATAAGACTTACGCCCAGACGATCGGTGTATTTAGTAACCAAATCCGACAAAAAATTACCGCATCCCAATTAAGGGACGCGGCGATAATCGAGTGTAAAAATTTAGTGCTATATCGCGCTAGACCGAACTCTCCTCCTTGTCGGGGGTGAGTGCCTCGATGCCAGTTTCTCCAGTCCGAATGCGGACGGCTCTGGCAACTGGTAGTACGAATACCTTCCCGTCGCCGATTTTGCCAGTGTGGGCGGTTTTAACGATCGTTTCGACGATTAAATCGGTTTTTTCAGAAGGTACGACCATTTCTAATCTCACTTTGGGAATAAAATCGATCGTAAAGGGTTGACGATCCATATTGTACAATCCTAAAAATGCCAGCGGGCGACCTTTTTGACGACCGAATCCTTTAACTCCGGTAACTGTCAATCCTTGAATTCCAGCCTTTACCAATGCCTCTTTGACATCATCCAATTTGGACGGTTGGATGACTGCAATAATCAAATCCATAGTTAGTTTGCTCCGACTTTACGGCGATCGTCTTGTAGATATCTTAGGTTAAGTAGTGCTTAAAGTCCCAATTTTGTTTCAATAAGTAAGCTAAACATGGTGATTATCACCATTAAGGGGACAGCAACATAGATCGCTGTTTTGAATACACGATATTTTTTGGTTGGGGATAAGTAATTCCAATGTTCTGGTGGTACTTGCCATTTATTCATTGAGTTTTAGCCTGGAACTAGTTGAGAGTAAAGAAAATAGCCAAAACCCTGGATTACCCCCCCAACCCCCCTTATAAAGCGGATGTGCGCACTGTTCGGGTTCCCCGACAGTGTAAGCGCACCAAGCAGGGGGGCTTTTCGTGCTCCCTCCCCTTTAGAAGGGGAGGGCTGGGGTGGGGTAAGGGACTACGCAGCAATTCAAATTACAAGTTACCCGAATTTCCTCTACCGAGCTGGATGTGGTTCTCATGGGGTCTGACGAAAATCGATCGACCCGTCATGATACTCCGCACCATAATATAGGCAAAACCAAACAAGAAGAAAGCAGCCGAAATCCCGATCGCAATTTGAGCATTTTTAGCCGAGTCACCGCCAGCCGTAAAACCAAAGTAAAACACACCAAACATCATCGCAAAGTTCATAAATGCTCCAGCTAGAGGAATCAATTTTGACTTGATAAAATTTGATTCATCGCCTAACAATCGATCGATCGCAGCCACGAATGTGACTAGGCAAGTCAATCCATAAAAGATAAAAGTACCGATATTTGAAACCAGTGTCATCTGTGTTAGATTGTTGACACTAAGTACTCCATATCCCCCAATCATAGCGGACAAAATAGTCAACACGATCGTCCCGATATGAGGCGTACTAAACTTGCTGTGGAGCAGCCCAAAAATGCTCGGTAGCTCGTCATCTGCACCCATCGCGTAGGTAATTCTCACGCCTGTGGAAAGGGCAGATAGCGTCGTTCCTAGTAGTGCCATCAAGACGGTGATTGCCAATACTAATACCAGTGTAAATCCGTGTCCGCCGAGCAATCGATCGCCCAAAATTCGTGCCATATCTCCAACGGGGGCACCAGATAAAACTGCTGCATCAAATCCTCTAACGATACTGCCTCCAGTATATTTACTCGCATCCAGGCTTAGTGCCGTCACTGCTGCCCCAATATCGGTAATTTTGGGATCGAGTCCAGCGACAAACGAGCCTGCCTCGCCAGCTTTATTTACCACACCTGCATAGGCATCACTAATGAAGAAGTTAGCCGCAAAGTATTCAAAGAAGTAGCAAACACAAGCCTGAATAAATAGCGACATGACTACCGCCTTGGGAATGTCTTGTCTGGGGTTGATGGCTTCACCTGCGAGGGCGGTTGCTGATTCAAACCCGACTACTAATAAAATCGCGATCGTTGTTTGGAATAATAGCCCCCCAAAATCATGGGGAATCACGACACTAAGTGCGTTGGCGTGCTCGTAATTGAAGCCTGGATTGGTAAATCTAAACGTGATAAATAAAATTCCCAAAATAAATAACGAACTGATTTGGACGATATTAATGATGATATTAATCAATGTTGAACCAGTTACGCCAAAGAAAGCAACAAAGCCAACTAATCCCGCAAATACCGCACACAAAAGCATCTGCGAGAGTGAATCGCCAGCAAAATTTGGGTTGAAAAGTCGCCCGATATAGACAATTAGGGTACCCATAAACCCGACCATCACCCCAGGATAAACCCAGTAATAAAGGTGAGATGCCCATCCCGTTAAAAACTTGACAATCCGGGCAAATCGAAAGTGACGATGCTCTTCTTTGGCGAGAATTGCTGCTTCTGCATAGTAATAAGAACTGCCCGCACCTGCTTCTGCATAGGCTTTAGATAGTGTGGCAAAGCAACTAGCAGTTAACAAAGCGATCGCGGTTGCAACTGCGACTGAAGCCCACATATTCGGGGCTGATGCCCTGGGAGATTGGAGCTGAAATGTCGTCCACAAGAATGCACCTGGGGCGATTAAAGCCATTGCATTAATTGTGACACCGAGTAGTCCCAGGGTGGGTTTTAGCCCATCCTTACCGGAATTTGTTGTCATACTTTACGTGTTTATAAATAGTTATTGCATTTGTGTAGACGCTACAAATTTTGCCGTTGGCGGAAAGCCCGCTCCCCTGGAGAATCGATTGAATGTTCGATCGATACTTATGAGTTTTGTAATGAGAGCTATTTTTTGAAAATTGCTGGCAATCGGACAGCTATATTATTGGAAGACTTCAACACAGAATCTTTACTGTTTTACAACAGATCGATCCGTATTTTTCAATACAAATAGTCGATTCAGTCTTGGAGCAAGTTTATATTTTAAAACTAACAATAACTTGTACTCGCTACCAGCATTGACTTTTCGGGTGTTGTCTCGAACGGTAAATTTATGTGTGACCATCTGCTTGTGATATTTCGTAGTTTGCAATACAAACACTCAGCTTATTTGTCTTTAATATAGGTCAACCCCAAAAAACCTTTAACGACTTACAAGCGTTGACAAAGATCGGCTTGAGAGATTTTGTCCTTACATTTGCAATCTCTGTCTGTTGCTAACTTCTAAGACGTTGTGAGGGTAATGAATCCAATTTTAAGATCGGTATTACCTGCGCCACACTCATACTGGGTTATCAAAGGATAATTATGGAAACCGAAATCATGAACGGCAGTTCCACCACTGCTATGTTCGACTCACTGGTGGAACCAGCCACAATCAAGCACAAGCAGAAAAAACAGAAGAAGAGCAAAAAAGCCCAGATTCAAACCGCCGAACGCCGAGTGCTGCATCACGTCTCTGAGGCAGAAGGCAGTTCCAAACTTCCCAGTAAAGTTTACGAGCAAGAGCTAGCTCGACTGCAAGTCGAATTGGTAAAAATGCAGTACTGGGTCAAGAATACAGGCGTGCGGATCGTGATTTTGTTCGAGGGACGCGATGCTGCTGGTAAAGGTGGCACGATTAAGCGAATTACCGAGCCGCTGAACCCTCGTGGTTGTCGGGTTGTCGCTCTGGGAACGCCGAGCGTTGGCGAAGCCTCTCCCCTGGAGAATCGCGAAAAAACCGAATGGTATTTCCAACGCTACGTGCCCCATCTACCCGCTGCGGGTGAGATCGTTTGTTTCGATCGCAGTTGGTACAACCGCGCTGGAGTAGAGCATGTGATGGGTTTTTGTACCGATGCCCAATATCAGGAATTCATGCAAACTTGTCCCGAATTCGAGCGAATGCTGGTGAAATCAGGGATTATTTTGCTGAAATATTGGTTCTCAGTTAGCGATGACGAGCAAGAGCGACGGTTTCAGTCGCGGACGACCGATCCGGCACGGCGGTGGAAACTCAGTCCGATGGATCTCGAATCACGCGATTCTCCAGGGGAGAGGCTTCGCCAACGCTGGGTGGAGTATTCGCAAGCTAAGGATGCGACGTTTGCCCATACGAATATCCCTGAAGCTCCGTGGTTCACGGTGGAGGCGAATGATAAACGCCGCGCTCGGCTCAATTGCATCAGTCACTTTTTGAGCAAGATTCCCTATGTGGACATGACACCGGAGCCGCTGGAGTTGCCCCCGCGCAAGAGTGCGCCGCATGACTATGTACGTCCGCCGCGTAACGAGCAGTTTTTTGTGCCGTCAGTGTATTGAGCAGCCCTCACCCCGCCCTCGCCTGTGGCTCTGGCTCCCCTCTCCCAAGCTTGGGAGAGGGGTTGGGGGTGAGGGCAAGGGATTTCGATCGCAAAAGATCGTAGGTTGGGCTGAAGCCCTCGAAACCCAACACACTCAGCGATTACCTCCGGTAGGCTTCGCCAACGATTGTAGGAATGTTGGGTTTCTGCGGAGATCTACCCACCCCGCCCTACGGGCACCCCTCCGAGGAGGGGATTTTCTATCCATCCACCTCATTAGGAACGAATCATCATGACTCATGAATTGCGCGTACAGGCTGTCTCTCAAGTAACCGATCGCCAGCCGTTACCATCCAAGGTGCCTCAACGCTTAGAAGCACTGTGGGCAACGGATGTATTTACCTTGAGCAAGATGCAGGCAAGTTTGCCCAAAGATATTTATAAATCAGTTAAGAGTACGATTCAGACGGGTGGCAAATTAGATATATCGATCGCGGGTACCGTCGCTGCGGCGATGAAAGATTGGGCGATCGCTAAAGGGGCACTATACTATGCTCACGTCTTTTACCCGATGACCAATGCGACTGCCGAAAAGCATGACGGTTTTATCTCCGTCCAAAGTGATGGCAGCGTATTGACGGAGTTTACGGGCAAAGTGCTAGTTCAGGGCGAACCGGATGGCTCGTCTTTTCCCAATGGCGGACTACGATCGACTTTTGAGGCACGCGGTTATACAGCTTGGGATGTTACCAGTCCGGCTTATGTGATGGAAACAGACAATGGTGTCACGCTCTGCATCCCGACGGTGTTTATCTCCTGGACAGGTGAAGCTCTGGATAAGAAAACGCCATTATTGCGATCGAATGCGGCGATGAACAAAGCGGCAACGCGGATGCTCAAGTTACTGGGACATACCGAAGTTGCACCCGTTAATTCTAGCTGTGGTGCCGAGCAGGAATACTTTTTAGTTGACGCGCATTTTGCCCATAGTCGTCCCGACATGCTGCTCACAGGACGCACCTTATTTGGTAAGTCGGCGGCTAAAGGTCAGCAATTTGACGATCACTACTTTGGGGCAATTCCCGATCGCGTGCAGGTGTTCATGCAGGACGTGGAGGAGCGGATGTATCGGCTGGGGATTCCCGCCAAAACGCGCCACAACGAAGTAGCTCCAGGTCAATTCGAGCTGGCACCCTTCTTTGAAGCTGCCAACGTTGCCAGCGATCACCAGCAACTGACGATGACTCTGCTCAAGTGTACCGCCAAGAAACACGGCTTTGTCTGCCTGTTGCATGAGAAACCATTTGCCGGAATTAATGGCTCTGGGAAACACGTCAACTGGTCGGTGGGGAATGCGACTCAAGGTAATTTACTCGATCCTGGCGATACTCCTCATGCCAATATGCAGTTTTTACTGTTCTGTGGCGCGGTGATTCGGGGCGTACACAAGTATGGGCCACTATTACGCGCCGTTGTTGCGACAGCTAGCAACGACCACCGCTTGGGCGCAAATGAAGCTCCCCCGGCAATTATCTCTGTTTATCTCGGATCGCAACTCGAACAGGTTTTCGACCAGATTAGTAAGGGCGAGACTACCAGTTCGGCTCATGCCGGAGTGATGGAACTCGGCGTAGACACTTTACCAGTATTCGCCAAAGATCCTGGCGATCGCAATCGCACCTCGCCCTTTGCCTTTACAGGCAACCGCTTTGAGTTCCGCGCCGTCGGTTCCAACCAATCGGTATCGGGGCCATTAGTCGCGATGAATACGATCCTGACTGATTCGCTCACTTGGATTGCCGACAAATTAGAAGCCAAAATGGCTGAGGGAGCCGATCTAACTACTGCCATCAACACAGTGCTTAAAAAAGTGATGGACAAGCATGGTGCCGTCGTGTTTGGTGGTAATGGCTACTCCGAAGATTGGCATAAAATGGCGGTGGAAGAACGCGGTTTAGTTAACCTGCGGACGACTGCTGATGCGCTACCAGTCCTTAAAGCTGATGACATCAAAGAGTTATTCGAGCGAGTTGGAGTGCTGAGTGCCGTCGAACTTGAAAGTCGGTTTGAAGTGTACGCCGAGCAGTATATTCTGGCGATCGATGTCGAAGCCAAACTGATGGTGACGATGGCAAAAACTACCATTTATCCAGCCGCCATGCGCTATCATTCCGAACTGTCTACCACGATTTTTAATGCTAAATCGATCGGAATCGAACTTAGTAAGGAAAGTGCCGAAAAAGTAGCGATGTTAATCGGCACAATCATGGATAAAGTCAGTAAACTCGATGGAGCGATGGGCAAACACGATTTTAGCTCGATCGAAGAACACATGCAGTATTGCGCCAAAACAATCCGCCCGATGATGGACGAGTTACGCAAAGATGCCGACGCCCTAGAAGGTGAGGTAGCGGACGATTTCTGGCCGCTACCTACCTATCAAGAGATGCTATTTGTTAAGTAATTAACTCTAATATCTCTGGACATTTTCCGCTCACAAACTTGACACAATTTTCATCATCAGTCAGTGCGTTAGCCGAGCAACTCGGAATCACAATCGCACTGACTGATTTTGTGTAAATGACAATTAGTTCGAGCGTAGTCTAATGAATAAACCGATAGCATCTACGCCGTCACAGGTACCCCCAATGAGCAGGATCGGCAAAGCATCTGAGATCGGTAAGATCCTCCTCGGTGCATAGCCTAATTGTCCGATCGCCGCCGTATGAGCGCCATAGGCAAAAGCAGCAACAACTTGGGGATAAAAATGCGGATTAGCACTCGCGATCGCGATCGGGAATGGAGCCTGATGCCGATCGGCTGGCACGTTCCCCATGCTCTTTACAGGAACAAAATAGCATCTCTGGTTGTCAAAATTAATAATTTTCTGCCGTAGTTGTCTGCTATTTATAATCTTACTAAGTTACGACAATAGCTAAAGAATTTCAATTAATTTGAAACTAAAAGACTATCTAACAAGTCTAATAAGTTAGTTATTAGATTAGATATATGTTAGGTCGAATTCATAGTTATTTGGGTAGTTGTTGGGCGATTGGGATGGCGATTTTAGCACCCATCTCAGTCTTATTACCACTCAGCTCTGCCGCAGTTGCCCAAACCAATGTCCTACCCAAAGGAGTCGCCAATAAGATCGATCGAGACATTGTGCAGCGATTCAAAGTGCCGCCAGCGAGCATCAAAGTCCAGAACTTTTCGGCTCAAGCTTGGCCGGATGGCTGTCTGGGCTTAGGCAAGACTGATGAAGTCTGTACGCAAGCAGTCGTCAATGGTTGGCTCGTTGAAGCTACTGATGGCAGCCAGAGCTATGTCTATCGCACCGATAACACGGGTACAAATCTTCGCACTGAAACCTCACCCCAAGCTGTCTTACCACTACCAGTAGCCCGGAAGTTACGGCAAGCTGCCCGTCGAGAATTGAATGTCCCCCTAAATAAACTCCGCGTCACAGCCATTAATCCCCGCACATTTGATGGTTGTCTGGGAATCTTCACACCTCGCCGCGCTTGTACCAAAATTGCGATTCCCGGTTGGCAAGCAGTCCTAACTGATGGACGATCTAGCTGGGTGTACCATCTCGATCGCAATGCCAGTCGCATTGTCCAAAATTCAGCCGCTAGCAAGGCTCTAGCTCCAGTCGCGATTACATTTGCGACTACTGATGCTGCGCTAGCATCCAATATTTTATTTACTAGTTCTTCATCTGGCGATCTAACTGGTAGAACTATTACTAACACCCTCTCAACAGATGGTAAAGTTACCCGCCTAATTACGGCACCCAATATTCGATCGCGTCCGGTACTATTACGCACGCTGAACCCAGTAAGACTCGATCGATTCAAAGCTGTATTATCGCGTCAAGGCTTGCCCAACCTCAATGGATTGAACTATCTAACTTCGGCATCTGTGGCGGATGTGCCGACAGTCACGCTCCAATCGATCGGTAGTAGCGTCAGCTATACTAGCATTGAGAAACAGCGTGTACCCAAGTCGTTACAGTCCGTTATTACCGCTTGGGAGGCAATTACCAAATAATCGCTATTGTCGGCGGGCATACCAAGCGTGCATCAACAGATTTTGATAGAACTGCACAGGTGGCTCAAAGCCACCTGCCGCGATGATTGCGGCGACTGCTGATGGTGGCAGCACAGCCACATCGCGACTGTGCGCGGCACGAACCTTGGCGATCTGCTCTGCGGATACGTCACCGCCACCTTGCATCACCCGCAGCCAAACATTCAGCATGTCGGCATATTCTGAAGCAGCAAGATCGGCAGCTAGATCGGCATTAATCAAATACCCCTGGGGGCGAAGTCGGACAGCGATCTGCTCGAAGAAGTGACGCCGATCTTCTGAGAGCATCAAGAAGTGCGAAACAAACAAGCAAGTTGCCGCATCAAATGAATCCACTGGAGGTAATGAATCGAGATAACCTTCATGAAGAGTGCAGCGGGAAGTAAGACCATTTTCGGCAATCCGTTGGCGACAGATATCGAGCATGGGTGCCGCAGGTTCGATCCCCGTGAATTGCCATTGGGGAAATGCTTGAGCTAAATCGATTAGTTCCACTCCAGTACCAACACCGACACAGAGAATCCGCGCATCGCTCGGCAGTTCGGCAAGAATAGCGTGGATGAGAAAATTTAGGGCTTCGCGCAGTGGCGCAAACACAGTATTTCTTTGGTCATAAGTAGCGGCCATTTCTCGATTGAAAAAGATTGCGGGGTCTGGTTTTGTCACGATCTTTATAAAATTAAATAAATGAATAAACTCAATCCTAATCGCGCATATTTAGGTAATCGCGATTAATCGATCGCATCTGACTTAAACCAGCGATCTTTTTGAACGATCGTGTGAACTTGCCAGTTAGGATCGATCGTCGGAAAGTCAGTTCGAGAGTGTCCGCCGCGACTTTCGGTTCGCATTAAGGCACTGGTTAAAATTAAAATTCCGATGGCTAATAAGTTGCGGGTTTCGCCCCAAGTTTGCAGATCTACTTCGGATATTTCCGAGGGAAGAGTGCCCGATTGGGGCGGGATAATTTGGGTAATTAATTGAGAAATCGGTAAATTATTAAATTCTCGTTGTAAAGTGTTGACGCGATCGAGTGCTAATTGGAGACTGGCTCGATCGCGACAAACACCAGCAGCTTGCCACATTAAACGCGGTAATTCTTCGCGAATCTGCTCGACTTGATCGCGCCAAGATCCATTTGGCTGAGCCAATTTTTCGCCCCAAAGCTCTAAGTTGGGAATCTCAATTGAGGGTATATTGATGGGTGCGGAATCGATCGAGATCTGACTCAACTGAGCGCCAAATACGACGCATTCTAATAGTGAATTACTCGCCAAGCGATTGGCTCCATGTACCCCGGTACTGGTAGTTTCGCCAACTGCATAGACGCCCGGAATACTAGTTTGAGTCATCAGATCTGTCTGAACTCCCCCCATCCAATAATGCGCCGCTGGTGCTACCGGAATTAACTCATGCAGGATGTCAATTCCCCAATGCTGGCAAACTTGAATGATATTCGGGAAGCGATGGCGGATTTTTGCTTCAGGAATTGGACTAAGATCGAGCCAGACACAGCCTTGATTGGGATCGGGGCTGTGTTTGAGCAAATGACTGAAAATCGCCTGACTGACGACATCTCTAGGCGCGAGTTCGCCAGCAGGATGATAGTCAAATGCAAACCGATAACCCGTATCGTCTACCAAATGAGCGCCCTCACCGCGTACCGCTTCGCTGATCAAAAATCTCGGCGCACCTGCTTTGGTGAGTGCGGTGGGATGAAACTGGACAAATTCCAGATCTCGCAACAATCCCCCCGCTCGATGTGCCATTGCCACACCATCCCCCGTACTGACTTCCGGATTGGTAGTCTGCGCGTACACCTGTCCGCCGCCACCTGTAGCTAAGACGACGGCGGTAGCTGTTACCCAATTAATTTCGCCTTGATAGACGAGACTTATCCCCCGACAAGTGCCAGACTCCAGCCACAAATCTAGGGCAAATGCTTGAGTCAGCACAGTAATATTTGATTGCGCCAATACTCGATCGGCTAAAGTACTCACTAAGGCTCTACCAGTAGTATCGGCGGCATGTAACACGCGCGGACGCGAATGGGCAGCTTCGAGAGTCAGCGCCAATTTTTCATCTACTCTGTCAAATCCCACCCCAAACTCCACCAGCGAATCGATACACTCCGCCGCATGAGTCACCAAAAATTCTACCGCAGCTCGATCGCACAATCCCGCCCCCGCCTTGAGCGTATCGGCAATATGCAGATCCACCGAATCTTGCGGATCTACTACCGCTGCAATCCCCCCCTGCGCCCAATCACTAGCCGACAGGGGTAAACTCGCCTTACTGACGATCGCGACCCGTAATGACGCTGGTAGGCACAATGCAGAGTACAATCCCGCCGCGCCAGCTCCCACGACGATGACATCAAAGTTAGTAGGTAAGGGCATAGGGGAGTGGGGGAGTGGGGGAGTGGGGGGGGACGGGGAGTGGGGGAGACGGGGAGACGAGGAGACGAGGAGACGAGGAGATGGGGGAACTGTGGAACTGTGCTATTCCTTTTACCTTTTACCTTTTACCCTCTCCCATCTCCCATCTCCCATCTCTAATAAAAAAATCCCACCCTAACTCCGGGTGGGGGATGAGCTTAGGTGAAATCCGATCGATGAGCAATTAGTTAGTAATAACCATTGTTGTAGCGATCGCCACC
>NZ_JANMZA010000026.1:0-18898 GCF_031382685.1 Chamaesiphon sp. OTE_8_metabat_110
CTCACCCCCAGCCCCTCTGTCTTGACGCACACAAACGGGAGGGAACCTCCCGTTCGATGCGCCGCTGTCTTGACCCAAACGCACGCTGAGGGAACCTCAGCGCGATTTGGGTCGCTCCCAAGCTTGGGAGCGATTCGCGCACGCCTCTGTTTCCCGACGGTTAAGCGAATCAGCGACGCGCTCATCACGGAGGTTCCCTCCAGGTCGAGCGCGTCAAGACAAGACAGAGGGGAGCCAGAGCCGGAGGCGATGGCGGGGTGAGGGCAAGATGGTAGGTTTTCCAAATCGGATTTGGGATGAGTTAGATCTATGCTCATTGACGCGTTGAATTTCTGATAAGTTTCGCACTACTAGCGCGATTGAGTGAGCGCGATCGAGATCGACGCAAAAAATGCCCCCGACTTCGATTAGAAGTTGGAGGCAGCATGACTTAAGGAATAATAAGTGGTGTGAATCTAGAGATACTAACTTTCCATCGGCAAACCATGAACGAGATTATTGAGGAGAGATTCGATATGCTGCATCGCTTGGTGATTTTCGGGTCGGTCTTCGACAGTATCCGCCAATCCTGCCAATTGCTGCTTGAAGGTATCGATACTATCTTGTAATGGCTGCACGATCTGCTCGTACAAACTAACTTTGGCAACTAGTTCGGTGGCTAGCTGTTTGGTTGCCAGATGCTGCTGTTCGAGGGCTTGCACCTGTTTGGACTCCTGGAGATAAGCCTCGACTTGGAGTTCGATTTTGGACTTAGTTTGGGCGATCGTCTGCCGGAGATTTTCGATCTCTGTTTCCATTTGCGTCACTTCAGTCTGCTGCTGCTGGCGCTGCGCGTCCAACAATTTGAGGACGGATGCCCATTCAACTTGAGAGCGTTCGGAAGCTTCCGGGGGATGACCTTGACGTTGGCGCAATACGCGCGTGTGGATTTGCAAGAAAGTTTGGCGTTCCCGCATGGTTTGGCGCTGACCGTCGAGGGTACGATCGAGCATCTGATAGCCATCGCGTTCGTCGGCGAGATCGGCTTCGAGTTTGAGTTTGTCAAATTCGTTAGCTGCTAGAATGGCTTGTTGCAGTTCGTCGATCGCTTCTTGTTTTTCTTGCAGTTCTTCCTCTTCTAGATGGACGAAATGGACAGATCGATCGACTTCTGTTTGCAGATTTTCGACAATTGTTTGTAATTGACCGATCGGCATTGCTTCCAATTGTTCGAGATCGATCTGGACATCGCCCACATCAGCACTGCCACCTTTGGACATCAAATAAATCTTGTGATAGTTTTCCTGTTCGAGATCGATGCGAGCTGTCAATCGCTGCACGTATTCTTGCTGCATACTCAGTGTATGCTGCTGCACTTCCCATGCCGTTTGGGTTTCTTCGAGGGAAGTTTGTAACTCTTGCAATTGCTGTTTGCTACGATCGATCTCCTGTTGCTGACGATCGAGTTCGGCTTGAGTTGCGGTGACTTGTTGTTGTTGGTAACTAAGTTGGTGCCAATGTTGACCGATTAACTCTTGTTGCGCTTCGATCGCGGTGGCGGTTGCTGCCAATTGTTGGGGATCGATCGCCCGGGCGGTACCGCCCAATTGTTGGACAGCCGCCCGAATTTCATCGACTTGGCTTTCGCTCAAGGATGTCCCCATCGACTGCTGTTGGAGATCGAGATGCTGCTCTTTGGCGCGCAACTGTTCCCATTGAGTCGCGAGTTCGGCGCGGGATTGCTCGTGTTGTTCGAGCGTCGATTCTAGTGCTTGCGCTTCTTGAGTGAGCCTGTCGAGTTCGGCGCGCGTTTGTTCTAAACCTTCTTCGCGAACATAGATTTCCTCTTGGCGCAGTTGTAACTGCTGAGTTTGTAAGTTCAGCGATTGTCGCCAGCTCTCAATTTCATCGGCTTCCTTCTTATATTTTTCAATTTGCCGCGAGAGATTTTGAAGAATGCCCACGAGCTGTTTGCCAGCATCGCGTAACTGCGACTGAATTTGGCGATTGGCATTCATATCGACCAATACTAAGACCCCAGGATTGTAGTTGTTCGCCTCATCCGGCGCGGCAACTAATTCTTCCCCCGGAATCGCACTCCAATTTTGTTCGGTACGTTGACAAGCCAGTAATTTGAGTTCGGTCTTACTGCGACCGCTAATATTAAACCCCGATTTTGGCTTTTGGATTTCTGCTAGATACAACACGTTATTATTCCCTTGTCTTATATAAATAAATTTAGGTTCTTGCTGAGCGTACAGAAATTGAATAAGTTAATCCATCTTATAAATCTGAGCAAACAGCGAGTTTGAGTGATGTCGAGGATTACTCAACAGTTAATGGGGTGGGAACCCGATCTACTTCCCATCCAGCTTTGACTGCGCCAGATCCGTTCGCGGAGCGTCTGTGAGGAAAATGTTGTCAGTGCGCCAATGCTGGATCGACACGTCCAGAGTCAATGGAACTCCCCGCTGCGATCGCGGCGACTGGAGATCGCGGTTCCGAGTCGAGCAGTGTCATCACTAACAACTATATATACATCCACTGCCAACTGTCATCAGCACAAAACTCAACTGATTTTTTCAGCGATCTTGGAAACAATGCAACAAACTGGTGAATGTGTGGGAAAACTGAATGTAGAGGAGATTTGTCTTTGGTGCGATCGCCACAGTGTTATCTCCACCACCGCGATTACATTAGCAACAGTGCTAACGTAGACGCGCTCCCAATCCGCTGCGAGCTTTGTGTCAAATGCCCCGATCGATCCCAGCGCCGCTATGTGCCGCTCTTGGGTGGGGTGTTCGATCGTCGTTAAGACGACGCGCAAGCTGCGGCTCAGACGACCTCCAGCGCCATGTTTCATAAGTATTGATTATGCAATTTAAGTTGTATGTTTGACAATTACTATAAATTACTGATGTTTACTGGCTTCATGTCCATTTAACCCATCGATTAGCAGATATATGAAAACAGTTCTAGTTGTGGATGATAGTACCGCTCAGCGGGAAATGATCAAAGAGCTACTCCAAGCTAGTGGAATGACGGTAAACGTTGCGACAGATGGCGAACAAGCTGTAGCAGTCGCACTGGAAATCGTCCCCGACATCGTGGTGCTCGATGTAGTCATGCCCAAAATGAATGGTTATGAAGTTTGCCGGACGCTCAAATCCCATCCGAAAACTCAAGACGTCCCAGTAATTTTGTGCAGCTCTAAGAGTGAGGATTTCGATCGACATTGGGGAATGCGCCAAGGCGCAGATGCTTATGTCTGCAAGCCTTTTGAGCCAATAGAATTGCTCACTACCATCAAACAGTTATTGCGAAATTAGGATAGGGCTAATGGTTCTCAATTTAGATTTTTTGACCAGTGACGAGACTCCTGACAATAACGATGTCAATGCGGGTAGCCGCGATGGAGAATTGTGTTTGCGCTTTGATGTCCCGTCGGGTAATGAGTTTGCACTACCTGCTTCTGGCGTCCGCGAAGTAATGTCGGTCTATTTCGATCGGATTACGCCAATTCCCAATGCTTCACCTTTTTTACTCGGGACGTATAATTGGCGCGGTCAGGTAATTTGGGTCGCCGACCTCGGCCAATTTTTAGGCGATAGCGTCTTGGTTAATCCCGACCAGAATGAGGTGTCTGTCTTGATTGTGGAAGAACAAGAGCTAGTGATGGGTTTTGCCGTCCGGGCGGTTGCCAACACCGAATGGTTAGATCTCGACCGGATGCTGGCTCCAGACCCCCAGATGCCTGCGGCGATGAATGGTTTTATCAGAGGAGTTTACCCGGCAACTGGCTCGGAAACCTCGCCCCTGCGGTTACTCGATCGAGTCGCTATTCTCCGCTCTTCTCACTGGACTATTTAAACGCAGTTTTATTACTCACAAGGACAGCTCTAATTCGCTGAAGATCGAGCCATTCGTTCGCGTAGCGTCGGCTTTGCCGAATCGAGATTACAGTTATTTTTATCGTTGAAAATATGATGAATCCTGAATTTATCCAAGTCCGGAGCAGGCAACGCGCGATCGCCGCATAAAACTTATAAAAAACACCCTTAATTCCTAAACTTAGTCAGTTATTGACACAGCACCAAAATGATTTCTAACCCCGATCGTATGCAAGACTATACTCAAGATTATCAATTAGCAGAAGCAGCTTACCTCCAAGGTAACTATGAGAAAGCTGCCACAATTATCGACACGCTAGTCGCCAAGTTTCAGGACGATCCTAGCGTCCGACTACTGCGGGGTCACATCTATTGCTATGGACTGTATCAATATGAAATTGGTAAAAAAGAGTATGAATATGTCATCAAAATTTCTACCGATGATGAGTTCCTCCAATTCGCACATAGCGGCTTAGAATATGCTAATTCTTGTTTGAGTCAAATGGGCGACCTTACCAGTCAGTCGCAATTTAATGGCGGTGATTCGGGCGGGCATTATCGCGATACTAGTGCTGATTCTGCTGAGTTACTAACGTGGCGACAACCAGAAGATCTCACTGCTGATGAAGACTTTGACTTAGCAGCGCTCAACTTTAATGTCGATATGTCAGGGCAACTATTCCCCAGTCAGGCAACGGACTTTTTTACCGCCGAAACTCACACCCCCAGTCAGAAGTCATCACAAGTGGCCACCGGGTTCTATAATAACGAACAAGAGACACTCACAGATGCCTTCGCCTTTGGGTACGATCGTCCTAACGAAGATCCCAGCCACCAGCTATTTAAAGACGTGCCACTGGCAACAAGTGTTGAAGCCGCAGACGATACGGGCTTTTTCAATATTTCCCCAGCCGCACATCGAGCGTTTGCCACCTTCGATCCAGACCGACCTGACGATGAAAAAGCTGCTCAGCCTAGCAGTACCGCAGCACCTGTGATGGAGAAGTTATCGCAACCCCTGGCAGCCGAAGATCGTCCGACGATGATTGTCTCAGCCCAGAGTAGTGCGGCACCAGTCGATCGGTCTGACGATCGGGCTGCGGTGGAGTTCGACCCTCAGCCTGTACCTCAAATTGAATTTTCCGTCGAAGATATCTCTGATGCTCTCAATGAAATTAGTGGTGCGCTACCGATGGCTTGGCCGCCAACCGCTCAATCGTCAGACCCGGCTAATTGGATGAGTGAGAACTCCTACCCCGAAAACAACCCCGACGATCTCGCCAACCAGCAGGCAGACGATCGGGAATTTGATGTCGCTCAAGTTTTCCAAGAAGCGTTTCAGCCGCAAGCAGGCATCCAAAATCCGGCTAATTTAGCTGAATCTCCATTTGCCACCAGCGAACAGCAACTCCTGGTAGGATCTGCGGGGCCACAGTCGGGATTTTTCGATCTGCCAGACAATTTTCTCGAACAGCCAGCACCATCTTCAATTAATATGCCAAAATCTTCCGGGATGTTTGATGATAGTTCGACCTTTATTAATGGGGTATCGATTTCGGGAATCAAGCAGCAACCGCAGGGCACGATTAGCAACATCTACCGCGATGATAGTCCGAATCTGACTAACCTCACGGCAAATCGCGGTCTATTTGCACCTTTTGAAAATGCTTCCTTCCAGAAAAAGCAGTGGCTGATTTCCGGTGCAGCAGGCTTGGGTGCCGCGATCGCGATCGCGGGGGTAACATTTGTCAGTAGTCTCAATCTGCCTGAAAGTGCCAAATCAGCACGGGAACCACTTCGCAACGCGGGGATGATGATGACCCTAGTTGGCGGCATCACTAGTTTTGGGATTACCCGCCTGCTGATCGGTCGGTATACCAAGCAAGTCAGTCGGAGTGTTAGAGACTTACAATCTAATTTCGAGCAAGTGGCGCAAGGGAATATGGGAGCGCGGGCGACCGTCTCGTCTCAAGATGAGTTGGGTCTGCTGTCGTCATCGTTTAACTATATGTTGCAATCGGTGGTCACTAGCAACTCCGAAGCCCAGCGCAAAGCGCGGGAGATGGAACTCGCTAAAGACGAACTCCAACGCCAGGTAATTCGCCTGCTAGATGATGTAGAAGGCGCGGCGCGAGGAGATCTGACCGTCAAAGCCGAAGTCACCGCCGACGTCCTCGGTGCGGTTGCTGACTCGTTTAACTTGACGATCGATAGTCTCAGACAGATCGTGCAACAGGTACAAGTCGCCGCAGTCCAGGTCAACCAAAGCTCGACTGAGAGTGAGGCGTTTGCGCGGCGGTTGTCTTCGGATGCGCTCAGTCAAGCCGAAGAACTCGCTGTGACTGTAAACTCTGTCCAAATGATGACTGCCTCGATCAAACGGGTAGCCGAAAGTGCGCGCGAATCAGAAGAAGTCGCCCGCACCGCATCTTCAACCGCCCTTAGAGGTGGGGAAGCGGTAGAACGGACGGTAGCAGGTATCCAAGAGATTCGCGAAACAGTGGCAGAAAGTACGCGTAAAGTCAAGCGTTTGGCGGAATCTTCCCAACAAATTTCGCAAATCGTTTCGGTCATCTCCCAAATTGCGTCTCGTACCAACTTACTCGCACTCAACGCCAGTATCGAGGCAGCCAGAGCGGGCGAATCCGGTAAAGGGTTTGCGATCGTCGCCGATGAAGTCCGTCAACTAGCCGACAGGAGTGCCAAAGCACTCAAAGAAATCGAGCATATCGTCCTCCAGATTCAAAGTGAAACTGGTTCGGTAATGGCGGCGATGGAGCAAGGGACACAGCAAGTTATCGCTGGTACCAAACTGGCAGAACAAGCCAAACGATCGCTCGATGACATCATTCAAGTATCCAATCGGATCGATGCCTTGGTCCGATCGATTACCTCCGATACGATCGAGCAGCGCGAAACTTCTAAAGCAGTTACCGAAGTTATGCAGTCGGTGGAAATTCAAGCCCAGTCAACCTCTCAAGAAGCACAGAAAGTATCTTCCTCGCTCGAAAACTTGGTAGTTGTCGCGCGGAATCTACTTACTTATGTCGAACGATTCAAGGTTGAGTAGCCGATTAGGGGATAGGGAATAGGGGATAGGGAATAGGGAATCGGACGCAAGCGTCCCTCTACATCCCGAACCCGAACCCGAACCTTAACCTTAACCCTCGCCCTAACCCCTAACCCCTAACCTCTAACCCCTATCCCCTATCCCCTATCCCCTAGTTATGGAACACGATCGCATTCTGGGCTACTTTTTAGAAGAAGCCAGCGAACACTTAAACACGATCGAGCAAGGCTTACGCAAACTTCCCGAAACCGTCAGACAGCCCACGATGATTCGCGAATTATTTCGCGCAGCGCATTCGATCAAGGGTAGTGCTGCCATGCTGGGACTTATTGACGTCCAGAAGATCGGCAACCAGTTTGAAGCCAACTTTAGACTGCTCAAAGAGCATCCGCAAATTGCGGTAGACAATCAACTCCAATCGCTATTTCTGGAGAGTTTTGGGTTTTTGCAAGCCGGGATTAATGATGTGCGGATCGCTCGCGATCCTTACTCGCGCGACCCCGAACTAGGAGATCCCATCGGCGATCCGGTATTTGAAGAACTCAAAGCTTATCTTCAGCACTTAGTGGCTACCAGTGAAGCCGTCGCCGCACCAGCGCCAGAACGCAGTTCGGCTCAAGATCCGGCGATCCAGCAGGTATTTGGTGAGTACGTCACTCGCAAACTAGACGAACTAACCAGTTTGTGTCTCCAAGCAGATAGCCCGGAACTCCGCGTGCAGATGCAGCAAATTTGTCAAAAGCTGGGCAATCTCGGTGAAAATTTTGAATTCCTAGAGTGGACGAATTTATTTACTGCTTGTCGGTTGGCGATTGCCAATCCCAGTAATTTCCTCGCCCAACTCGGTCAAAGTATCAGTAACGCTGTCAAACAGGCACAAGTGCTCGTGTTGGCAGATCGGCATCAGTCGATCGGGATTACGCCCGAGTTGGAAGCCCTAATTGCCAGCCAAAATCGGACTACCAGATCGTCACCACCGCCCAGTGACGATCCGAGTACCTGGAAATTGGATGAGTCTAGCGATCCGATGGCGGGGATGGTGATGATTAGTGATGGCACTACCCAAAAACTCCCCGAACTAATCTCGATTAGCGGTGGCAAAGTTGAGGCATCTGGAGCTGAATTTCAATCGCTCGGTCATGACAGCATGAATTTTGCTGACTCACTCGTGGCGCTCGATACTGAGTATGATGCAGATGCGATGGAGTTGAACGAGTTTATGAACTTACTCAGTGACGATCTACCCAGTGAAGGGACTTGGATGCAGGATGATGACTTCCTAGATCGCGATCTGCCATTGTTAGATTTGGGCAATTCAGATCCCAATAAATTCTACTCCCAAATGTTCGAGCCAGACCCAGAAACGGCAGCGACCGATCGAGTAGATGTGGTAGTTACTGGCAATAGTGCTGCGGCAATTGTCAGTCCTGGTTCGATCGAACTGCCCTCAGATGTCGATACTTATGACGAAGAAACGTTCTACAATCCCGATCTCGGCACCTTCGACGGCGATTTCCCCGGTTTTTGGTCGAATACCGAACTAGCCACGTCCCAGCAGCCAGGATATGCCGATCTCGATTTGCTGGCGAATATCGATGGTCAACTTCAACCACTGTCTTCAGTTGGCGATGCGATCGATCTCCCCGCACCCGATTTTGGATTAGACCAACCCATGAGCGGTTTATTTAGCACCGCTGCTACTCCTGATGATTGGGCTGAACTAGAGAATTTACCACCGATGGCACTCGCGCCAATTGTGCCAGAATTACCCGATCCAAGCACACCTAACAGCGATTTCGCTCCCGAGTTTCAGGCGACACCAGCAGCGCAAGTAGATCCCGTGCCTCAAAGTACCCCTGCTCCCGCGTGGGCAGACACGCCAGCTTCCGAGAGCCTGTTTTTGGAAGCATTAAACTATGGCAATCGTCCCGATTCAGACAGTTTCTCGCTCCCTTTAGAGCATTTAACTGCGGATGAATTACCTCAATCGATCGTCGAAAAAGACCCGATCGCCGATGAATTAAATGACTGGATCGATAACTCGATTCTCGCGTCCAGCAGCGGCTCCGCCACCGGGCAAAACGATCTCGCAGGTATCGGTACATTCGATCTCGATATGTTTACTGACGAATCACTGGGCGCTAGCAGCGATTTCCAGCTTACTAATTTCGATCTAGACAGCGTGGATGTACCAGTGGGTGAACGAGGGTCAGATCCCGATTTGGGTGAATTAGATCTCGATATTCTCGATCGCGAGCCACTGGTCGAAACTGCCGATCCACACGTTACTAATTTAGATTTAGCGCGAGCGCTCGCTACTGAATTAGGTAGTAACGAGCCACTAGCACTCGATGTGGATAACTTAGATTTAGATCTACTCGTTGGCGGAGCCTCTCGGAACGAGAATCGCGAACCAGAATTCGCTACTGGCGATCTGCCCACGAGTAACTTAGATCTGTCCGAATCGAGCGATGAACCCCTGACTAATGCGCTGGAATCGATCTCCCGATCGCCACTTAACGATGATTTTACCGATTTTAATCTAGATTTGTTCGCTGATAACAGCGCTTTATCAGATTTGGCTATCGGTGATGAATTAAGTGATTTTAATGTCGATCGAGAACTAGGTTTGAGCGATGATTTTAGTAATTTAGATTTTAATTTAGAGCCACATAAACTTGGCGATTTAAACTTTGAATTTGATGACTTGGCGCTCAACTCGTCCTTCGATCCTAGTCCAGTCGATCTCGATCTAGACTTTTTGAACATTGGCAGCGAGCCAGTTGTAAGCTCAAACGAGCCTACCGCAGAGTCAGGACTACTGGATTTAAATGCTGCTGGCGATCGACCATTAGAGTCAGATGATAACATTGAGTTGACTAATGACGGTGCTTTGAATCTGGATCCTCTAGGTGCCACCGAACTCAATTTAGATGACATCTCATCTCTAAATTTCGAGCCAGACTCGAATGCTGAGTCACGACTGCTAGATCTAGATGCCTTGAGCGGACAATTAGAATTAGAGATCGATAACATCGATTTGACTAGTGATGGCGCTCTAAACCTCGATTCATTAGGTGAAACCGAACTCAATTTAGACGAAACATCTTCTACAAATTTTGATAACTTAGACTTTAATCTTGATGATTTTAGCGCTGAATTAACCGATCGCGAATTAACTTTAGACGGGTTAGATGGGTTGGATTTACCAGGCGCAGATCTCCCAGATTTCGGCAACTTAGATGCCTTAATGGGTGTCACTGCATTGGGTCTGGGTGTTGGTGGTGCGATTGCCATCGGCAGTCAATCGTCAGCCCTTGACGATCTCGATGCCTTAGTCGGAAGTCCAGCACCTAATCTCGACGATCTCGACGCATTAGTCGGTAGTCCAGCGGCTAATTTCGACTCTCTCGATGCCTTGCTGACACCTGTCGTCCCAGTTGTTGTGCCGCCAATGCAGACCGGAGAGCGGGATGCCAAAGAGCGCCGCTCCAAACAGTCGCGTACCTTCGAGCAGACAATGAAGGTGTCGGTAAAATACCTCGACAATCTCAACAACTTAGTTGGGGAACTAGTCGTCAACCGGAATACCTTAGAGCAAGATCAAAATCGGATGCGGCAGTTTGTCGAAAAACTCCTCTCCGAAGTCCAAAAGCTCAATGAAGTCGGTAAGCGGATGCAGGATCTCTACGAGCGATCGTTGATGGAGAATTCCCTTGTCGCCAGTCGTCAGCAAAATAAACCCACCGTCCCCAGTCCGCAAATTAGCGGTGAAGATTTGGGTAACAGCGGCACGTTGATGGAATACGATCCGCTAGAAATGGATCGCTTTACACCGATTCACTTGCTATCGCAAAAGATGATCGAGTTGACAGTGCGCGTGCGCGAGTCTACAGCGGATATCGAATTTGTCGTCGATGGCAGTACCGAAGTTACCCGTACCCTCAGACAGATTACCGGACAACTCCAAGAAGATTTAACCAAATCGCGGATGGTACCATTTGCCCAAACTGCCGACAGGTTGCAGCGTGGGGTCCGCGATAACGGTCTTAAATACGGCAAACAAATCGAACTGAGCGTCGAAGGTCGCGATACACTCATCGATAAAGTGATCCTCGAAAGTCTCACCGATCCGTTGATCCATATGGTCAATAATGCGATCGCTCACGGGATCGAAGCAGGTCAAGCTCGCCAAGCCAACGGTAAATCACTCGAAGGCAAAATTACAATTCGCGCTCTCCACCAAGGGAACCAAACTATTATCTCGGTTGCTGACGACGGTGCGGGTATCGATACCGAACGCGTTAAAGCCAAAGCGATCGAAAAGGGTCTAATTACCGCCCAGCAAGCGGCAGCCATGCCCAAAAAAGAAGCTTACGAACTGCTGTTCCTCCCTGGCTTCTCGACCAAAGAGCAGGCTGATGAATTGTCTGGGCGCGGCGTCGGCATGGACGTTGTGAAAACGAGTATCACCGACATTCGGGGTAAGATTACCACCGAGTCGGAGCTGGGGACGGGGACGACCTTTACGATCCGTTTACCACTGGCACTAAGTATCGCCAAAGCCTTGATTGCCGTCAATAATAAGAGCAATATCGCCTTCCCGATGGACGGAATTGAGGATACTCAGGATGTCAGTCCCGAGCAGATTCAAACCAATGCTGAGGGTAAACAGTGTATCTTCTGGCGCGATGAATTGATGCCATTTA
Source organism: Chamaesiphon sp. OTE_8_metabat_110 (assembly GCF_031382685.1). Lineage (NCBI taxonomy): Bacteria > Bacillati > Cyanobacteriota > Cyanophyceae > Gomontiellales > Chamaesiphonaceae > Chamaesiphon > Chamaesiphon sp. OTE_8_metabat_110. The sequence goes on from NZ_JANMZA010000026.1 coordinate 11,649, forward strand.
CGCCGCTGTCGGACTTACTCGGCTTCAATCGTCCGCTAGCACGCAACAATTTCTACTCGACAAATGAGGATGATAGCGATCTGGTATCGATCTTGATTTTGCGGAGCGATGGCAACTTTACCGCCGTCCAAGTAGACAAAATCACTGGCGACCAGGAAATCGTGATTAAACCCCTCCAAGGGCCAGCCTCTAAGCCATTAGGGATTGCTGGTGCGACAGTCATGGGGGATGGTCGGATCATCCCAATTGCCGATGTCATGGAGCTAATTGCCCTCGCTAACGGTACGCTCGCTCGCCACATCCCCACCCAGTGGACGGCACAAATGAGTATGCCAACGGTCGAGATCCGCGAATCGATGGTACTCATCGTCGATGACTCGATCACAGTCCGAGAATTGCTCTCATTGACCTTCAAACGGGCTGGCTACCGGGTCGAACAAGCTCGCGACGGTCAGGAAGCCTGGGACAAACTCAGAGCGGGTCTACCGTGCGATATCGTCTTCTGCGACATTGAAATGCCGCGCATGGATGGACTGGAATTCCTCTCGCGAATCCAAAAAGACACCGCCCTTAGTAAGGTACCTGTGGCGATGCTCACCTCTCGCGGTAGCGATCGTCACCGTCAGATTGCCGCTCAACTCGGCGCTAGTGGCTACTTCATCAAACCGTATCTGGAAGAAGCACTGCTCGATGCCGCCAAACGGATGATCGGTGGGGAAGTCCTGGAAATTGTCTAAAAAAAACTAGATCCATAACCTCAGCGGTTAGAAACCGCCGCTAGTGATGCAAAGTCCGCGTAGGCGGACTAGTTAATCAGTCCGCGTAGGCGGACTTTGCGCCATTAGCCACGATTTCAATCGTAGGCATTCTATGGGTAGCAACAAAAATTATTTAACTCTTATCTTTTTTGCCTGTTTGACAGGCAATTTTTTTTGTCTAGATGCAACCGACAACTTAGGATTAGGTTGTCCATTGCGGAATCGACGCTTAAAGGTGGATACCAGCCAATCGCTGACATAGTGACTCATCGCTCCCAGTTCTAATCCACAAAATAGCGCCAGATAAACCGGGAAATTATTTGCGATCGAGTGTTGTAAAATTGCTACTAATTCTTGTCCGGTATATGTCTTGGCTCCAGCTAACCGAGCGATACCTAAGTAAAATAAACCAACTAATGCCAACCACAAACTCAAGTAAAAAATTCTCCCGATCGTGCCAATTATCGGGCCATGCGAACAGATCGATCGATGTTTGATAGCTTGTTGATAGGGTCGCCATAACCACCGCAACTTACCCCAACGCTTGTAATGAAAGGAATACAAGTCTAAATCTGGCCCAAAAATCAAGCCACTAAACAAAAATCCACCCGATACCCAAAATGCCAAATCGGCACGGGCAGTCGTCCAGAGAGTACCACCAGCAATTAGCGGTAAACTCCACAGCGTCACTCGATCGTGTGTGCGTCCTGATGGCAAAGTTAATTAGTTAGTTAGTGAATAGTGGATAGCGATCTGTTTGCTTAGCAATCTTACCCGCCTAGTTTGATAATATTATATGAAAAAGAGGTCGATTTCCAATCCAGCAGGTCGATCGTCCATAACTCGATAACAGCTAAATACTAGAGGCAACAATAACCATACGCCTCGACATTCTATTTTTCGCTATCCACTATCCACTATCCACTAATTTCTTAATGACAGAATCAGGACTTACTGACGAACAATATAAACAGAAAATGCAGCGTCGGCAGCAGGTGCAGGCAGAGCGAATCGAGAAATCGATCGACAAAAAAGGTTTGATTATCATCAATACAGGCACGGGTAAGGGTAAAACTACCGCCGCGCTGGGAATGGTGCTACGATCGCTCGGACACGGCTATAAAGTCGCGATCGTCCAATTCATCAAAGGTGCGTGGGAACCCGCCGAGAAAGCCGTTTTAGAGCGGTTTGGCGACCAAATAGTATTTCAGGCGATGGGGGAAGGTTTTACTTGGGATACTCAGGATCGCGATCGCGATATTGCTACCGCGCATCGAGCTTGGGAACAAGCACTAAGTTATATTGTCGATCCAAGTTATCAATTAGTATTACTCGATGAAGTCAATATCGCGCTCAAATTAGGCTATCTCGATCCAGCAGTAGTCATTGCTGGCTTGGCACAAAAACCCGAACTATCGCACGTAATTCTCACTGGTAGAGGCGCACCGCAAAGCTTGATCGATGTGGCAGATTTAGTCACTGAAATGACCATGATTAAGCATCCATTTCGCGAGCAAGGAGTCAAAGCCCAACCCGGTATCGAATTTTAGATTAATAGTCGATCGAACACTTAAATATAGATGTTTTGAGTGAATCGGTGCAAGCATTTATTAGATAGATAATACCTAAAACTTAGATGGTGGGCAGTGCCCACCCTACAAGACTCCCATCTCCCATCTCCCATCTCCCATCTCCTATCTCCCCTAATGCGCTTAACTTCTCTAGATGTTTTTCGCGGGATGACCGTAGCCACCATGATTTTGGTAAATATGGCTAGTCTCCCCGATGACGATAAAAAATATCTCTGGCTCGATCATGCGCCGTGGCATGGCTGGACGATCGCCGATCTGGTATTCCCTTTTTTCTTGTATATTATTGGCGTATCGATGGCTTTTTCACTGGCAAAATATACCAGCGGCGATGCCCCCGCAACTAAGCATGTCTATGTGCAAATCATTCGCCGTAGTCTGATTTTATTTGGCTTGGGACTAATCTTAAATAACCTGATCTGGAATTATAACATCACCGATCCTAAACTATTCGCCAATCTCGATCGGCTCCGCATTATGGGAGTCTTACAGCGGATTGGAATTAGTTTCCTGTGTGCTTCGATCGCAGTTTTATCGCTTTCAAAACGAAACATTTGGATCTTATCGATCGGGATATTAGTTGGGTATTGGTTAATATTAGCTTTCATCCCAGCTTTAGACAATGCCGATGGCATCTTTACCAAGGCGGGGAACTTTGGAGCATATATCGATCGCTTAATTATTACCCCAGCCCACCTCCACAAAGGCTCTGGTAATCAAAGCGATCCTGAAGGGTTGTTTGGACCTCTACCCGCGATTTCTAGTATCTTATTTGGCTATTTAACTGGTGCATGGCTGAAAATTCAGTCAGTTAACTCGCGGACGAGTAGCAATCTATTGATATTTGGCTTGGCAGCAGTAGTAATCGGCTTATTATGGAATGGAATTTTCCCAATTAACAAGAAGCTATGGACGAGTTCCTTCGTGCTATTCACCACTGGAGCAGGATTGATTTCCCTAGCCGCTTGTTATGAATTAGTTGATGTGCGTAAGTATCGAAATTGGTTCAAACCATTTGAAATCATGGGTTTAAACGCAATTTTTATCTATGTAGCCTCGATCGTTCTTATCAAGTTAATCATGGTGAATCAGATTGGTAAAGATAAGCAAGCTGTTTCTGTCTATAATCTTTTGAGAGAGCAGTTGTTTGGCTGGGCGGGTGTGCTTAATAGTGGCTTGCTATTTGCGATCGCGACTGTCTTGCTCTGGTTGGGTGTAGCGTATCTGATGTATCATCGCCGCTGGTTTTTAAAAATTTAGAGTAGCTCGATCGAACCAACTTTAGATTGAAATAACACATACTGTGATACTTTGAGTGAGTTGTTTTATTTCCTAGAAAATGAATAAGTTCATTGGAGCTACAAAACACCTATCTCTCTATCGCTTATTTTGGCTTGTCTGGGGCATTATGGCAATCGGCTCGGTCTGTGTCGCTCCATTCTCAAAGCCGTTATACCAAAACTGGAATATTACCGAATGGCTGATTGACTATAGTAATGGATTTGTGCGTAGAGGACTATTTGGCACTGGAATTGATTGGCTGCGGCAATGGAACATTCCCCCATTACCGCTGATTTTTGGGATAGCGATTACTGCTTATGTTATTACAACCTGGCTGTGGATTGCATCCGTGCGAATCAATCAATCAAAGCTATCACGGAATGAACTTTTATTACTCCTTTTCAATCCCTGTCTGATTTTATTTTTTGTCATGGACGGCTCCCCGCTTAGGAAAGATGTCTTTCCAATTTTGTTTAGCATGATTTCCTTATGGATGATTCGATCCATAAAACCTCACGAAAATAAGTTTTTTCTAAACATAGTCATATTCTCAATTTGGGAAGCTGTTTCGGGCTTGATTTTATCGTTGAGTCATGAAGGAATCAGTCTTTTCTTGTGGTTGCCCACTCATTGGTTACTTTATACTACCATCATATCGAAGATATCTACCGATCGATTTGGCAACACAACCAAAGATAAATTAATTCAAAACACTGTGAGGATCTTGGTATTTTTACCAACGTTAATCGCTTGTGCTGCTGCTATTAAATGGAATGGCGGATCGGAAACAGCCTTGGCAATCTGTAAAAATTGGGAATCGCTAATTGCTACTAATTGTAGCGATAATTATGCCGATACAGCAGCAATTGCTGCTGTATCTTGGAACCTGTCCCAAGCTTGGAATATGTCTGGATTCACCTTAATCGATAATGGAGTTGTGCTCCTATGGTTTATTCCATTCTTATTCTGGACTGGTATTCATCTGAGAATTGCTAGCAAAGTCTCAATGTCTCCGAGTCTGTCAGTAAAAGTAGCTGCTTGGATTGGGATGACTGCATTTCCGCTCTATCTGATTGGCTGGGATTGGGGACGATGGTTTACAATTGGGTCAATGTTAGGTTTATCCGTCATTCTCATTCTAGCTGACTCTCCTTGGTTAAAGGATTTAGAGCATCACTTAGATCTATTGTTAAGCAATTCGTCACTTCTAAAAAAGCCATTTATAGCAATTCAAAGTTTAGCTCAATTTCTGTTGATTAAATCGACGAAATATCTTCAATCTTCTGCTAGAACGATCGCAATCTCTAGTCTCATTGGTTTACCACATTGCTGTGCTACGACTTTAGGCATTTTAGCCAAGGGCATGATGGGCGGATTTGTATTTGCAGTTATCCGTTTATTCGCACTTGATACTTTTTATTAAGAGCGGATCGTCAGAAATGTTTGACTTTAGCAAATCGGCAAGTATGCTTTCAAATTTGATGTTCGATCGCATGGCTACACATTGAAGTATGTAGCTCGATTGTATCTATTAAGTAGAATAGAGCAAATCTAGCTGATAGATAGTCAAGCCGTTTCGATCGAGATCGGTAACAATGGTCGCTAGCTTGGGAATAATAACAAAGACATTATCAACTAGAGATACTAGCCAAGTTATGGACGCGGAAGAACTATTGTGGCGATATCGTGGTGGCGAGCGGGATTTTACCTCAGTGGATCTGAGTGGATTTAGTTTAGTTTCTCAAGACTTAATCGATATTGTCCTCAGCCAAGCCGATTTACGCAAAAGCAACCTGACTTTTGCGTACCTCAATCGCGCGCAGTTTCTCAAAACCAACCTTTCCAACTGCAAACTAGGTGGCGCAACACTGATCCGAGCCGATCTTCAAGGTGCAAATCTCCGCGATGCCGATTTGCATGGAGCTAGTCTCCAGTATGCTGATTTTCGCGGTGCTGATATGACGTGGGTAAATCTCATCGATGCCAATCTGATGGATGCTGACTTGCGAAATGTCAATCTCAGCGGTGCTAATCTCAGCGGCGCATGTATGCGAGCCGCCAATTTTCGCGAAGAAAAACGCAGCTATAATTCCAATCTCCGCAGTGCTAAACTATGCCGCGCCGATCTTCGCAATGCGAACATGGCGGGGGCAAATCTATCAAAAGTCGATCTCAGCTATGCCAATTTGACGGAGGCGAACCTGAAGGGGACGGATTTAACTGGTGCAAATTTGACTGGTGCGAAGTTGACGAATGCGATTCTCACTGAAGCCAATCTGCATGAGGCAAATCTTCCTCATGCCGATCTTTCCCTAGCCAAGCTCGAACGAGCGATTGTGACAGCTTGCGATATGACTGGGGCAAATCTATCCCGCGCGATCATGTCTAAGGTGAAGTTGGCAAATACCAATCTGAGTTATGCCAATCTCACGGATGCACGGATGCACCATGCGGATCTGACGCGGACGATTTTGTGTTATTCAACGATGATAAATGTCGAACTAATCGAGGCGCATCTGGCTAAAACCGATCTCGAAGATGCCAATATGACAAATGCTAATTTGATGCGGGCGGAAATGAGTAGTGCGAGTACTGTCGGCACGATTTTGACTGGGGCGAAGATGCCCGACGGGCGGATTTATGCCAATGTCTAGAATGTCATCTCGACCGTAATAAATTCGATCGAAGCTGGGATCTTGACAATTTAGGGTAGGGGTAATTCATGAATTACCCCTACCCTAAATTTATGGCGTATATACGATCCATTTGAGTTACTGCGTAGTCCTTTACCCCACCCCAACCCTCCCCTTATAAAGGGAAGGGAGTAACAGCCCAGTCACTGCCCACCATCAGGGTTTCAGATGATTCTAGTAGTTAAAATAATTGTGCCGACCTACTTATTAATTAAAACAGATCCATGTCTGTGACGGCTCCCAAACTACTTGAAGATACTAACTTAGCGTATTTACCCAAAATCCCGGTCGTGTAAAGCGGTGTGGGTGCTTGCCAGTTGGCGCGACGCGTGGCTAATTCGGCATCAGATACATTTAACTGTAATAACCGAGCGGGAGCGTCGATCGTGATACTATCGCCTTCATGGACTAGCGCGATCGTACCGCCGACATAAGCTTCGGGCGCGACGTGTCCGACGACCATCCCATAGGTACCACCAGAAAAGCGTCCATCGGTAATCAGCCCGACGCTATCGCCTAAACCAGCACCGATAATCGCCGAAGTCGGCGCGAGCATTTCGCGCATTCCGGGGCCGCCTTTGGGGCCTTCAGAGCGGATGACGATGACATCTCCGGCGACAATTTTTCCGGCGAGGATGGCATCGAGACAGGCTTCTTCAGATTCAAATACGCGGGCGGGACCCGTAATTACTGGTTTTTTGACTCCAGTAATCTTGGCGACTGCTCCCTCGGTGGCGAGATTACCTTTGAGGATGGCTAGATGTCCCTGGGCGTACATGGGATTGTCCCACTGGCGGATGACATCTTGGTCAGCACGAGGGGTACTGGGAATATCGGCAAGGACTTCAGCGACCGTCTGACCGCTGATGGTGAGTGCATCGCCATGTAATAAACCCCGCTCTAGTAAGATTTTCATCACTTGAGGAATG
>NZ_JANMZA010000133.1:0-2941 GCF_031382685.1 Chamaesiphon sp. OTE_8_metabat_110
CGACTTGAACCGCAACGTGATGGCACCCCCAGCACCCTTCAAGAATAAGCCAGAGTATAGATATGCCCTAACTTATGCCGATCGGATTGCCGATCTGCTCACGCCCCAGTCAGGTGCGTATTATGAGGTGTGGTTGGATGGAGAAAAAGCCATTACTGGTGAACCCGTACCGGAAGTAAAAGCGGCACTAGCACACGACACCAACCATACAATTTTCCCTGGAGATCTAGAGCCACTGTATGGGATGCAATACATGCCCCGCAAATTTAAAATTGCGATCACTGTACCTGGCGATAACTCGATCGATATTTTCTCTCAAGACTTAGGATTGGTAGTAATTACTAATGCTAAAGGACAATTATTGGGCTTTAATGTTTATGCTGGTGGCGGTTTAGGACGCACCCATAATAAAGAAGAAACATTCGCCCGCATAGCCGATCCGATCGGCTATGTAACTAAAGCAAATATCTACGATCTAGTTAAAGCAATCGTGTCTACTCAACGCGATTATGGCGATCGCACCAACCGCCGTCACGCGCGGATGAAGTACCTGATTCACGATTGGGGCGTAGCTAAATTCAAAGCCAAAGTTGAAGAATATTACGGCAAAAAAATTCAACCCCTCAAGCAACTTACAGCCTTTAAATATATCGATTTCTTAGGTTGGCACGATCAAGGCGACGGTAAGGTATTTCTGGGGATCTCAGTTGTCAATGGACGTATTAAAGACGAAGGCGATTTTAAACTCCGCACGGCGTTAAGAGAAATCGTCCAAACTTATCAAATCCCGATGCGCGTGACTCCCCATCAGAACGTGCTGATTTACGATATCGAGCCAGCCGATCGAGATAATATTCATAAAATCCTGCTCGACAATGGCATCGAACCAGATCCGCTCAACATCGATCCGCTCGTCCGCTACTCGATGGCGTGCCCAGCCCTGCCTACCTGCGGTCTAGCGGTCACTGAATCCGAGCGCGTGGCTCCAAGCGTCAATGAGCGTTTTCGCGTCCTCCTGGACAAATTAGGCTTACCTGACGAGCAATTCGTCATCCGCATGACAGGTTGCCCCAACGGTTGCGCCCGCCCATATATGGCAGAAGTCGGTTTCGTCGGTAGTTTCCCCGAAAGTTATCAAGTGTGGTTGGCTGGTTGTCCCGCGCAGACTCGTCTGGCGCAGGTATACACAGACAGAATGCACATTAACGATCTGGAGACTTTCTTCACGCCGATGTTGGAGTACTTTAAGATCGATCGTAAGCCTGATGAAGGTTTTGGTGATTTTTGCAACCGCGTTGGTTTAGAATCCATTCGCGAAGTTTGTAAGCACTAAAATAGAAGAACTTGCCCTCTTTTCGATGTGGAAGTAGGGGAAACATCGCGATTTTTTAGTCGTTACAATATTTCCCCTATTTTAACGATCGTTTCTAGTAGCAACTTATCCCTACCTGCCAATCGATCGCTGTTTAATAGAAATGCTGGAGCCATTGCATCCAAATTCTTTCGCTCGGTTCTCACCCATTCAGTAATGAATATTCTAACTTCTGCCTCACTTGCGGCGATTTCTACAATTAAATTTGGGCAACCATTAAACAGGGTAATGATGTCCTCAAAGTCTTTGCTAAAGTAAAATTGATTGCGTCCACGACTGCCAAAAGCCTCAATTTTTGATGCAAGTAAATAGGCGATCGTAAATATTTTAATTTCGATTCCGTTAGGCAAGGTTAAGTCGAGCGCGTCAGCTACTCCCCGCTTATACCAACGATTGCCAAAGCCCAAAATTTGAGGATCGACTGGCATCACATCCAGTTTTACACCCTCACACAGCCATCGACACAAAGGCGCGCCAGGGGAAGTATCTTCGCTCAATCCCAATGCTCTGAGTGTTGCGGATAATTGGTAATATTCGCGTTGGGATGTAACTTCAACGACACAATCTACATCCTCAGTTGGACGCATATCTCTAGCACTTAAAGCATCTAGATACAACGAAATCGTTGCGCCACCAGTGTAAACAACTGGTTGTGGTAATTGGTTTAATACCCTCGCTACCACCATCAGCATGTCAATAGATTTATCGCTCACAGTGCTGCCCCCAATCGTTCTTGTAGTCCAATAGCAGCCAACTGTTGTTCCCGAATCCGTCCCACTCGGAGAGCGTCTACCAACCCCAATAATTCATATAACTGAGGATCTAAACTAGCTGCTAGGGGCACAGATGGATAGAGGGGGATAAGTGCTAATCCAATCTCTGTTCCAGTCGGAAATGCCCAAACCAAAGGCTCTTGAGAGCTGATAATCTGTTCTTTCAATGGTGAAATCGAGTGAGCGGTAGGCATTCCTCGTACCAATGTCCCTGGAGTAGCAGGATAGATATATTTCAAGCCATGAATCAAGAGTTCTAACAAGTGAGGTGTCAACGGTTGCTGGTTGAGGGGGTTGTAAAGTTTGGCAATGGCACTACGCTTGAGGGAGCCATGGACTTCGGAAGCACTCATACCTAAGCTTTCAGCTAGATCGCTATACCGCCACTGTCGATCGTGCCACAGATGTGTCTTGAGCAGGATTGGAATATCTTGAGGTTTGAGCATAGAAATAGTAACTATTATTTCTATTCTATATTCGCAAATAGAGAATAGACGCAAGTTGAAATCGGAGTGGTGGAAAATGCGATCGGGTTGGCTTAGAATCTATCCACGAAGTTTGTAAACATTAATTAATCTCGACAAGTTGTACGCTTCATCAAGTTCGTTACGAGCTTCTAAGCGGAACACCAATACATAATTCATGCTTGCGCCTTAATCGAAGCTTTAACTTCTGCCCAAGTCATTACCTCGTCAGGATTTGCTTCATAGTCATCAATACGTCGATCGAGCTCGCGCTTTTGTGGTTCTGTAAGATTGCAGTCAACTTGTTCTGCGGCGATACTATCTAAGATACC
>NZ_JANMZA010000145.1:0-8651 GCF_031382685.1 Chamaesiphon sp. OTE_8_metabat_110
AAACCCGACTTCTTTGAGAAGTCGGGTTTGTATCCTAACTAGCGAATCGAGATATTCAGCAGCGATTGAAAAATGAAAACTCATTTAGCCCATCTATTGCTAGTTACCACCTCCATCTGGCTAATACCGATACCACTAGCCATCGCCAAACCCAAACCAGCACAGAGCGTCACAGTAGTTCCGCCGCAAGTCATTTCCCCCGCCGCCGCACTCAATCGGTTAATCGTCGCGGAAAAATTAGACGCAAGTTGGTTCACACCAGCATTTCTCAAAGCGGTAGATAAAAACTCGGATGTGAATGCGCTTCAAATGCAGCGAGATATCACCATGAAGCTAGGACGCTTTAGGTATGGTAGTTACAAATCAGTTCAATCTATCGGCGGCAGTAAATATCGCGTCTTATTCGAGCGAGCCGAACCCGATGCCGTAGTTATCAAACTCGCTATCGATGCCAAAGGCAGAATCGCCAATTTGGAAATTAGTGAGAAAAACAAACCAGCCCCAAAAGCTCCAGCTCAAGCCGCTCTCGATAAATCTTTCAAAACCAATACCCGTGCCAACGGCGAAAGTAGCCCAGTGCTGTTGAGTCTCAAGCAGTGATTGGGGGATTATCAAAAGGTGCAAAAAGTAGACGCAACTAAATATCTGGGTATCTTCGATCGCGGTTCTGCTCCAGTGATGATTAATTTTAAGCCGGACGGATCGATTGAGAACTATCGCATGGGCTGTCCGACTACTAAGATTTCCCTGAAGCAGGCACCAGCCAATCTTCAGCAGATATTTGCTAACTGTCCCAATCTCAAGTAGAGACAAGTACTTAGGACATCCCCGACTTCACTAAAAGGTTAGGAATATGCCCACCATTCTAATTGGACATAATTGGCTACAATCGGCTCACTTATTAGACGGGGTAGCTAATCCGATGGCAGATATCGACATCAGCATAATGATTTAACTCTATGTCATCAATCACAGATAAAGTAGATCGACTATTTACCCAATGGGATAAACCCAACTCCCCAGGCTGCGCCCTCGCCGTTATCCAAAATGGTGAAATCATCTACAAACGCGGCTACGGAATGGCAAATTTGGAATATGACATCCCCATCACCCCCAATTCTGTCTTTGATATCGGCTCTAATTCCAAACAATTCACCGCAATGTGTATTGTATTACTTGCCAGACAAAATCTCCTAACTCTAGACGATGAACTGCAAAAACATATTCCCGAAATTCCTCAATATACTCACCCAATTACTTTAAGACACCTAAGTTGTCATACCAGTGGTTTGCGAGACTATCTGACTTTGATGGAGATGAGTGGATCGATCGGTGAGAATAATTATTTAACTGAAGACATCATTTCATTAGTCACTCGTCAACAAAGCTTAAACTTTCAGCCAGGAACCGAGCAACTATACTCCAATACTGGCTATCTTTTATTAGCAGAAATAATTAAACGTGTTTCAGGTAAATCTCTGCGCGTATTCGCTGAGGAACATATATTTACTCCGTTGGGAATGAAAAATACTCACTTTCATGATGATTTTAGAGCAATCGTCAAGAATAGAGCAGATGCCTATGAACCGAAAGAAGATAGAGGTTTTCAGACTGCCTTGTCTTGGTTAGATTGTTGTGGTGATGGACAACTTTATACAACAGTTGAAGATCTCTCACTCTGGGATCGAAATTTTTACCATAATATATTGGGCGGCTATGGGCAAGATTTAATCGAAGAAATAACTACTCCAGGCAAACTTGATAATGGCGAAACTATATCTGGAGCTTTTGGGCTGCAAATAAGCGATCGCGGTGGCTTAGAGACGATTTCGCACGGCGGCTCGTGGATGGGTTATCAGAGCCAATTTATTCGTTTTCCAGATCGCAATTTTTCGGTTATCTGTTTGGCTAATCTTGGTACATTCAACCCAAATAAATTAGCCTTTGAAGTTGCCGATATCTATTTAAAAAATGAATATCCACAAGCGATCGCCAAACTAATGCCGCGTTCTGTTACCCCAATCGATCTACCGCTAGCAGAGCTAGAAATTAGAACTGGTCTTTACCATAATCCGACAACAAACAGTGTTTGGGAACTAGAGCTAAAAGATGAAAAACTCATGGCTAAATTAGCATGGATGTATTTTCAGCTCGTTCTGATCGATGCTACTCATTTTCAATCTGTCGATAATGAGATTGACTACGATCTTGATTTCCATGAAGATCCCACTCGCCCGATCGTCAAAGTCGATATTGGCAATGGGGTGAAGGAATTCACGCTTGAAAAGATGTTAGAAACAGCACCCGATCTATTAACAGATTACGTCGGCACTTATTATGCTGATGAATTAGAATTTAGCTATCAACTATATCTAGATGATAACAAAATACGGGTTAAACATAAGGGTATCGAGCCATTCCAGCTCAGATCGATTAGAAAAGACTTCTTGCTTTTCAAAGCAGACAAATTTGAATTTATCCGCGACGATCGAGGAATAGTTATTGGGTTCGATCGATGTAGCGATCGAGTACGGCGAGTGCATTTTAGCAAGCAGTAGAGATTATTGGCAAATCTCATTTCACTAATCAAGATAAAACAAATGTCAAAAAAATCAATGGGATTACTACATCTAAATCTTAATGTTGCCGATATCGTTCGATCGGAACATTTCTACCAACAAGTGTTTGGGTATGTTCGCATTGTCGATACGAGTGGAGAAATTCAGCGTGAGGGCCAAAATCTGTTTGTGAAGCAAATTATTCTAGGTATACCTGGCGCAGACGATCTACTTGCATTGAGCGAACTAACAGGTGCAACAGTTGGCACAGGTGGGATGAGTCACTTTGGGATTGTTGTTGAAGATGCGGAAGTCGAAGCCCTCACCAAAAAAGTTGTTGCTTGCGGTGGCACAATTTTAGAATATGGTGTGCGTGAGGAAAATGGTGTAGCCGAACCCTTTGCTTACGTTCGAGATCCTGATGGTTATGCGATCGAGGTTGCCTCTCAGAGTATCGTTTATGCCCAAGATTTTAGGCGGAAAGTAGTAATGCGCCAATACCAAGGCGAATCCGATCTTCAATTAATTATCGATCTCATTGATGCTTGCGAAAAAGTCGATCGATTAGAGTCATTTGTCTCGTTCGAGCAATTGCGTTTATCCATAACCAATCCGGCAATCGATCGAGCGCGCGATTTAGGGCTGTGGGAAGATGCTCAGGGAAAATTAATTGGTTTTGGCGAATTATCGATCGATGAACCTATTCCAGACAATCTTGCTAATAGTACACTCTGGTTTTTTGTCCATCCGCTCGCGCGTGGTGGTGACTTAGAATCGCAAATTATTGCTTGGGCAGAACAGCGGATTAGTGAAGTAGCTAGAGAACGTCAGGGACAGCCTAAATTATTAACTTGGAGTCGCAATAGCCGCCTAGATCGCATTGCCATATTAGAGCATCATGGTTTTGTCAAAGGTCGTCAATACTGGTTTTTATCTCAGTCATTGCAGCGAAATATTCCTACATCACAATTGCCTGAAGGTTTTAGCATTCGCGCTGTCGATGGCGAACGGGAAGCACAAGCATGGGTGGATCTTCACAATCAGGCTTTTTGTAATGCTTGGCTCTACCACCCGCTAACTGTCGAAAGCTACAAACATCGCTTGCAAGCTCCTGACTACTTACCCGAACTAGATTTAGTAGCCGTCGATGCCGATGATAAGTTTGCAGCTATTTGTTACTGCGCTATCGATCGATCGCACAATACTTTTGTTGGCAGACAAGAAGGTTGGGTGGCATTATTATTTACCAGTCCTGACTTTCAACGACGCGGATTGGCTAGAGCGATACTACATCATGCCTTGGCTCGGCTTAAGACTCTCAACATCGAGATTGCCAAAATTGGCGTGGATTCGGAAAATGCTTATGGTGCGAGACAACTATATGAATCGATCGGCTTTGAACGTGTTTACACTAACATCGCCTATGTCAAGCATCTGTAAGTTGATTAATTGGACATAATCGGACATAATTGGCTACAATCGGTTCATTAATCGGACATAGTAGCCACTCTGATGACAGATACTGACATTTCCATCACCCAAGAGCTACTGTTGCTCATCGCTGAAATTGACGAATTCAAAGGAAAGTGGCGGGCACTCAATACTCTGGCACCAGATCGATTGGCAGCTCTCCGCAAGATTGCCACGATCGAAAGTGTCGGCTCATCGACGCGGATTGAAGGAGCTAGATTATCAGATCGACAGGTACAAGAACTGTTAGCTAACATCGGGAAGCAAAGTTTTACTTCCCGCGACGAGCAAGAGGTGGCGGGATATGCCGAAGTGATGGATTCGATCTTTGCAAGCTGGGAGTCGATCCCATTCTCGGAAAATTACATCAAACAATTCCACAAGATGCTACTGAAATATAGTCCCAAAGACGAACGACATCGGGGCGAGTACAAGAAGTTTGAGAATAGTGTGCAAGCTTTCGACGTAGATGGAAATAGTTTGGGGATCGTGTTTGAAACCACTTCACCCTTTGACACGCCGCGTCAGATGTCTGAAATTGTCAACTGGACGGCAGATCGCCTGATTTCACCCACAATTCATCCGCTGCTAGCGATCGGAATTTTTGTCGTTACCTTTCTGGCGATCCATCCATTTCAGGATGGAAATGGTCGTTTGTCGCGAATTTTGACGACACTATTGCTGTTGAAAGCTGGCTATAGCTATGTGCCATATTCTTCGCTCGAAAGCATTATCGAAGAGAGCAAAGAAGGCTATTATCTGGCGCTACGACAAACTCAAGGAACTCTTCATCAAGATCGATCGCCTAATTGGGAACCGTGGTTGGTATTTTTTCTGCGGGTGCTCCAACGTCAGAAGAATAGACTGCAAACTAAACTCGACACCGAAAAAATCATGGCTTCGACTTTGCCATTGCTATCGGTACGCATCCTCGAATTAGCTAAGGAACATGGCAGAGTGACGACTCAATCGATCGAGCAAGCTACAGGTGAAAGTCGTAGCACGATTAAGGCACGGCTCAAACAACTGACTGTCGATCGACTATTGGTTCGCTATGGCAATGGGAGATCTACTTGGTATGGACTTAGTTAAATAGTAATCGAAACAGCCACCGCTACCTAAATTACCGCTCGAGCATAATGACACCACCAGATCTAATTATTTCCACCCAAAACCTGACTAAATCCTATGGCAAACGGCAAGTTGTCAGTAATCTCAATTTAGCAGTACCGAGAGGTTCGATTTGTGGTTTTCTCGGCGCTAATGGAGCGGGCAAAAGTACCACGATTAAGCTGTTGCTGGGGCTGGTACAGCCGACAAGTGGCGTTGGGACAGTTTTTGGTAAAAATATCGTTAACGATAGCGTAGCGATTCGCGAACGGGTGGGATTTTTAGCTCAATCACCAAGTTTTTACGGTCATTTAACTGCCAAAGAAACGCTTCAGTTTGTGGCTTCCTTCTTCTTTACTGGCTCTAAAACTGCAATTGCCGCGCGAATTGAAGAACTAATCGAATTGGTGGGTTTGAGCGGCAAAGCCGATCGACCTGTTAAGGGTTTTTCTGGTGGTGAAAAGCAGCGGTTAGGGATCGCGCAAGCGGCGATTAACGATCCAGAATTAATCATTCTCGATGAGCCAGCTTCGGCGCTCGATCCGTTGGGGCGGCGGGATGTCTTGAAGATTTTGGAGAGTTTTCGCGATCGCAGTACGGTATTTTATTCGACTCACATTCTCGATGATGTGCAGCGGGTGAGCGATCGTGTCGTCATTCTTGAACGCGGGAGATTAATTGCCCAAGGGCGAATTGAAGAACTCTTATCGGGCGATAGTAATTTATTTCACATGACAGTTCGCGGCGACGGTGCGACTATTAAAAATCGCTTATTATCTATGCCTTGGATTAACAAAATCGAGCTAGAAACTGGAGTGCCGGATCTAACAAATAGCCACACGACGAAACTGCTAATTTATGTCAGTGATGCTCGCCGCGCTGAAACCGAACTATTGCGATTGGCGATCGCGGATAATAACACCATCGTTACCCACTTTGAGCGATCGGCACACAATCTCGAAGATATTTTTGTCAATTTAGTCAGTGGAGGCACTAAACATGAATGAGCGAGATTTGGGACTCCAGCGCGTTGGGAGTAGTTGGCATCGCGGTTTTAACGCCATTTATCGCAAAGAGTTAGCCGCCTGGTTTGGGACGCACCGCTGGATAAATCAATCGATTATTTGGATGGCGCTGACTCTGACTCCCGCGCTGACGGTGCCTACGGCTACCAACGATCGCGGTGCAGCGGTCTTAGCACTATTTTTGTGGTCGGGTAGTAATATGATGTCCATTGGGACAATTATTTTGACTCAAGGCGCGATCGTCGAAGAAAAGCTGACCCAAACTCTACTGTGGATTTTTGCCAAACCGTTATCACCTGCGGGGTTTATCCTCGGTAAGTTTGCGGCTTGTGCGGTATTTATCGCCGCGATCGTCATTGGTGCGCCTGCTATTATTGTCTATATTTATGCCGCGATCGTCGGACTACCTGCAACTATCTCGCTGTTAAATTTTCTCGTTGGCGTGGGGATGGTTTATCTGGTGCTGTTATTTGTGCTGGCGCTAACTTTGTTATTGGGAGTACTATTTGACAAAATTGCGGCTGTCACCGCAGTGGCATTGGCAATTTTTTTTAGTGGATCGGGTTTACCTTCTACCCAGTTACGCTGGCTCGAACCCTATACTGTTTGGGCACTGCAACACAATTCTTCCGAAACACTTAATGGTAATTTTCCGAGTACGGGCTGGTGGGCGATCTGTAGTGCGGGGATATCAATCGGGTTGTTACTCGCAATGGCGATTACCTGGATGCAGCGATCGGAATTATAAATTTTGATGTTGCTCAATTGTCAGCAAACAATAGATTTTGGTGCATACGCTAAGATCTAAACAAAATTACAATCGAGCATTCAATTTATAACAAGGTTATAACCATGAAAATTACTCATCGTATCGCTACGCTCTCAACAACGACGATTTTGCTATCGATTTCATCATTGGGGATGGTGGCTAACGCGCAGCCAGCTCCTGAAGTCGTTCTCGATCGAGCATTCCGGTACGAGTCTTCTGCTCCCACCAGCCAAGGGCGAGGGTTACTGACAAGCTTTCAGGGTTGGCTGGGTACCTATCAGCGGATTCGTAAAGACGTTAGTGGCTATGTGGTTGTGTTCGATCGTGGTTCGCTCCCACTCGATGCCAAATTTAAATCGAATGGCTCGATCGAAAGTATGACTTTTGGATGTCCGATTTCTAGATCTGTATCGATAAACGATGCGCCGACTGATATCCGCCAAGCCTTGTCTAAGTGCGGTGGCTTCCGATCTTAAACTAGCAATCTCGATCGAGTTCAATTCTACTAAGAGTCATCTAAATAACCCCAAATCAAAAACCCCCTGACATTACTGTCAGGGGGTTTTAATCTCTTAAACTCTTAGATCGAACAGATATTAACCGTTGATTGCAGGAGCAGTCAAAGCAACTGGAGTAGCTTCACCAGCAGCTAAGTCCAGAGGGAAGTTGTGAGCGTTACGCTCGTGCATTACTTCCATCCCTAAGTTAGCGCGGTTGATGATGTCAGCCCAGGTGTTGATTCCGTGACCTTGTGCATCTACAACAGACTGGTTAAAGTTGAAACCGTTGAGGTTGAAGGCCATGGTCGATACACCCAAAGATGTGAACCAGATGCCTACTACAGGCCATGCAGCTAAGAAGAAGTGCAAGGAACGGCTGTTGTTGAATGAAGCGTATTGGAAGATCAGACGACCGAAGTAGCCGTGAGCTGCAACGATGTTGTATGTTTCTTCTTCTTGTCCGAATTTGTAACCGTAGTTTTGGCTTTCAACTTCGGTTGTTTCACGAACTAAGCTGGAGGTTACTAGCGAACCGTGCATTGCGGAGAATAATGAACCACCGAATACACCAGCTACGCCGAGCATGTGGAAGGGGTGCATTAAGATGTTGTGTTCTGCTTGGAAGACGATCATGAAGTTGAAGGTTCCGGAGATACCTAAAGGCATACCGTCTGAGAATGAACCTTGACCGATTGGGTAAATCAAGAATACTGCGGTTGCTGCTGCAACAGGTGCTGAGTAAGCAACACAGATCCAAGGACGCATCCCGAGGCGGTAGGAAAGTTCCCACTCACGACCCATGTAGCAGAAGATGCCGATGAGGAAGTGGAATACTACTAGTTGGTAAGGACCGCCGTTGTACAACCACTCATCTAAGGAAGCAGCTTCCCAGATGGGGTAGAAGTGAAGACCAATAGCGTTGGAGGAGGGGATGACAGCACCGGAGATGATGTTGTTGCCGAACATTAAGGAGCCTGCGACTGGTTCGCGGATGCCGTCGATGTCTACGGGGGGAGCGGCGATGAAGGCGATGATGAAGCAGATGGTGGCGGAGAGGAGGGTTGGTACCATAAGTACGCCGAACCAGCCGATGTAGATGCGATTTTCTGTGGAGGCGATCCAGCTACAGAAGCGTTCCCAGACGTTGGCGCTCTGGGTGCGTTGTAAGGTTGTGGTCATTGTATGATTGCTGTTTGTTCCTGGTGGAACGGAATGTTTT
>NZ_JANMZA010000367.1:0-1710 GCF_031382685.1 Chamaesiphon sp. OTE_8_metabat_110
ATTGCGGCTAAGGGGACTTGACTCGGCTCGAAGGGAATATCACTGCGACAGATCCCCAGCCGTTGTCGCTCGGCTTGAGGATAGCCGCCAGTGGCAATAACTTCGATATCGCTGAGGCGACTAAACACACCTTGAATTTCGGCGATTTCTGGTGGCGAGAGGAAGTCGGTTTCGACTACTTCCCAAGTCTTGATGGCTTGTTCGGCGAGATCGATCGCGCGTGCTACAACTTCACGATTCTCGACTCTTTTTAATAATTCTTCTCTAGGGAGCATTCGGTAATTAATTGAGAATTGAGAATTGAGAATTGAGAATTAGTAACTGTCGATCGGTACACAAGTCGTATGAACTAATTTTGGGTTAAGACTTGAAGCTTAGGCTTCCATAGCTTTATGCCTAAATATACCTACATCCAGAGCGGACTCGATCGATTGGAAATTAGCTAAATCTTTACTGATACATGTCGATGTAACTTTGGATATTTTCGAGATCGAATTTACGCAAGATCGTGGTCGATTGTTGGAGGAGGAGCTGGGAACCTTCGACGACGATGAGATATTTACCAGCATTGAGACGGTTGCGATAGGGTAATGCGTCGCCACTACCAAAAGCAATGCCGCTCCCACCACCGATAAAGACACTACCCATCGCGCCACCGATCGCACCGAGGAAACCACTAATAATATGGTCGCCGATTTCACCCGCCCAGGCAAATGTTTGTAAATTAGTCAGGATGCTAAAGCCAGCGCCACCCAAAAATCCGAAGGGAATCAACCAACTTGCCATCAGTTTGGCTTGTTTTTGCGCGACTTCGTTCGGATCGATCAGTCCAAATTCATCAGCAGTTTTATAACCGCGACCGAGAATAGTGATTTTGTCGAGCGGTAAACCTTGCTTCTCTAACATTGTATATGCTGATTCCGCTTGGATGCGATCGGACAGTACGGCGACTAAGTAATTATTGTTCATCTTAAATGATGGGAGATGGGAGATGGGAGATGGGAGATGGGAGATGGGGGTAGGGGGAGGGAATAAGGGGAGAAGGAACTTTTCAATCCAAAATCCAAAATACTCCCATCTCCCATCTCCGCACTCTCATCTCTAGATTGTGAAATTGAACAAAGGATAACCCCGCTGGAGGGCTAATCCAGTTAAAATGTGCTATTGCACTGACCTTTATCTTACCTAACCGATCGTGTCTAAAGTTCTTGTTTCCGATCCCATCGACCAAGCGGGGATAGATATCCTCTCGCAGGTCGCACAAGTAGACGTTAAAATTGGCTTAGCACCAGCAGAGTTGGCACGGATTATCGGTGAGTACGATGCGATTATGATTCGATCGGAAACCCGGATGACCGCAGAAATCATTCAAGCTGCGAATAATCTCAAGATTATTGGACGTGCGGGTGTTGGCGTAGATAACGTAGACGTTCCCGCTGCTACCCGGCGCGGAATCGTGGTCGTCAACTCTCCTGAAGGTAACACGATCGCCGCTGCCGAACACGCACTGGCAATGATGCTCTCGATGTCTCGCTACATCCCGGAAGCCAACCAGTCGATGAAAAGCGGACAGTGGAATCGCAAGCAGTTTGTCGGGACTGAAGTTTATAAAAAAACGCTCGGTGTCGTCGGTTTGGGTAAAATTGGCTCCCATGTGGCAACTGTCGCCAAAGCAATGGGGATGAAATTACTGGCATACGATCCATTTAT
>NZ_JANMZA010000227.1:0-6542 GCF_031382685.1 Chamaesiphon sp. OTE_8_metabat_110
AGCCTCGACAAATTCATAGCTAGAAAAAGGTCTGAGATCTTCAATCCCCTCACCAGCGCCAATAAACCGAATTGGTAAACCGAGTTGTTGGACTACTGCTAAAGCTACACCACCTTTGGCTGTGCCGTCTAGTTTGGTTAATACTACTCCACTTAGCTTGGCAGCCTCTGCAAAAACTTGAGCTTGACGTAAACCATTTTGTCCCAAGGTGGCATCCAGTACAAGTAAAGATTCTATCTGAGCGGATGTCGCTTGTTTGTCTATAATCCGGCGGATCTTACTCAACTCATCCATCAGGTTTTTTTTGTTTTGTAATCGTCCGGCAGTATCGACTAATAATAGCTCGGTATTGCGCGATCGCGCCGCACTGATAGCATCGTAGACGACGGCGGCGGGATCGGTATTTTGACCGGGGTTGGCAATGACTTCAATGCCGCTGCGCTGTCCCCAGACTTTGACTTGTTCGACGGCGGCGGCGCGGAAGGTGTCACCAGCCGCGATCAGGCATTTATAACCCGAGGCTTGGCTCATATGTGCGAGCTTACCAATAGTGGTAGTCTTGCCCACTCCATTGACGCCGACGATCAGCCAAACATTCAATTCATTAGAGACGGGGAAGAATTCTTGAGTGTAATCCGATTGGAAGGGTTTGTCGAGTAAGTCGCAAAGGATTTGTTTGAGATAGGCAACGGCTTCCTCTGGGGGTAAAGATTCCTGGCGGAGTTTGGCTTGTAGGGTTTCGATAATATAATCGGTTGCTTCGATCCCGACATCTGCTTGGAGAAGTAAAGTTTCGATCGATTCTACTGCGTCAGGATTGAGTGGGCCTTGACCGATGAGGGCTTTAAATTGATTGACAAATCCCCGCCGCGTCTTGTCTAAACCCTGCCGCAGTTTTTTGAGCCAGTTAATCTCATCGAGGGACACTTGCTCGGGGGTACGTCCTCGATCTGCAAGTACTTTTGCCGACCACAGAAAGTCGTCATCGAGCGCCAGATCTGCCGCAGGTGCCTCTGGTTCGGCAGTTTCGATCGCGGTTGCCTTAAGTTGTTCTAAGCGCTGCTGACGGTCATCTCGTGCCCAAATCGGCAGTGGTCGTGCTGCGGCGGTATCGGTAAGCTGTGCTGGAGCCGTCTCAACTGGCTCTTGTATCGTCGGTGTATCTGTTTGGGTAGCTGGTGGCGATGCTGGCTCCTTACTGACTAACAGTTCCGGCTCATCAGCGGTGGTTGGTGCGACGAGTGCGACTGGTGCGGTTGACGACGCTGCTTCTTGCTGCTGAATATTGTCGTAAGCCGCTTTTGCCCAAGCTAAATAGTCAGTCGCCACGCTTTGGTCGGTTGTCTGCTCAGCAACTACTTCGTCGTCCGGTGTTGCCTCGACAATTGGCTCTGTTGCTGACTCCAGCGGCGCTTCTGGCTCGGATTCAGATTTATCGAACTTCCGACGAAACCAATTAAAAACCATAATGAATGATGAGGGATGAATTATGAATTAGAAATTATGGTAGTTGCCAAAAAAGTGAGGATATTACTAGCGCGTGAAACCTGCGATCTTCAAACACTCAGCTCCTGACTGCGACGACGATCTAGGCACCGAGTTTGAGTTTTTCGGTGACTTTGCGGAGCAGACCATTAATCAACTTCCGACCCTGGTCGTCACTATAACGCTTTGCTAATTCGATCGCTTCATTAATCGCGATCCGTTCTTCTAAGCCGAGATAGACGATTTCAGCTACTGCCAGTCTGAGAATATCGCGATCGATTTTGGGTAAGCGACCGAGCTGCCAATCTACGAGATTTTGACCCAAAAGTGCATCGATTTCGGTGGTTTCTTCAGTGGTTTTGACTAATAATTGGAGGGCATAACTACGCACATCGGGACGATTGAACCGATCGATTAATTCCGGCATTTCCAAGCCATCTCGCAACCGTTCGATTGCTTTTTGCACTAATTCGATCGCGTCTGCGGTCATCAGTCTAGCACTTTCGACGTCGCTCGCTCTGGTTTGACTATTGAGAAGGCGATCGTTGCTGCGTTGTAATTCTGCGGCGGCAGCTTCTAGCGCTTCGTCGGCCTCTTCTCTGAGGGTCGAGATCGCCTTACCCATCATCTCTTCTAGAGTCAATTGCAATTGGCGGGGTTGAGCTTGCGCTAACTTCTGTTGCGCTTTCGATAACTGCGGTAATGTCAGCAATGCTAACTCACGCGCAATAGTTTGAGGTTTCAACTCACGGGCTGTTTGAGCTTTCATAGACACAAGTCGAATAGCAATTGCAAAGCCTCTGATTATACCACGTTTATTAAATAAAACATGGCAGTAAACTAGATCGGGTTAAACAGGTGCTTGTTGAAGTTATCGATGCTGCAACAATAAGTAAGATTCTGATAAGATCGTTGACACAGGCTCTAAAACTGAGGCTGGAGATCGAGGAGACAAAGTATGAACACGATCGCGATTGTCGATAAGATTGGCAGATTTACTGCGTGGTTGCTAAAGCTAATTAGGCAAAAATTGGCACTGGGATTTTTGGCGATCGCCATTAGTTTATCTGGATGCGTTAGGTATGATACGGGGATTCACTTTTCTAGTCTCAGTGATGGTGAAATCGTCGCGCACATTCAACTGAGCGAACAATTAACCAGTTTCAGTCAAAATGCCGTTAAAACCTGGCTCGCGAGTATCGAGCAACGGACACTCGCCGCCCAAGGTCATCTAGAACGGTTGAGCGATCGTGAATTCAAGGCAATTATTCCTTTCAATAATCCACAGGAGTTAGTGACGAAAATAAATCGCTACTTTAGTACAGATTCTCCGAGTTCAGAAACTAGTTTGCTTAAGGCTGTGATGAAGATCGATCGGCAGAATTTTTTAGTAGTTATTAGAAATCATCTGATCTACGATCTCGATTTGCGATCGCTGGCAGTAACACCACCGAATCGGGGCGACAATCTGACTCCCAAAGTAGCGATTGGTATGAATAAATTGGTCGATCTCGATCTTACGGTTCAAAGTCCATGGGGTATTAAAAACATCAAGGCTGATGGTAATAATATCGGCATGACAGTCGATTCGCAACAAATGAAATGGCAACTTCAACCCGGTCGGCTAAATCATATCGATGCCGTATTTTGGCTGCCAAATCCATTAGGTGTTGGCGCGATTGCAATCGTCTTAATTGGCATAACTGGTTACTATATGAAATACCGTCAATTGCCCTGGCAGCTTGTAGTTAAATAGATTAATGATGTTAATATCAGCAAAGCATCAAAAATTAGCTGTCTGGGGGATTGTAATTATTTGCACGATCTCAGTTTCTTTAAGATTTTGGGGACTAGAAAGATTTAACGTTCTGGTTTTTGATGAGGTTTATTATGCCAAGTTTGCAAATAATTACCTAACCGACACCAAATTTTTTAATTCGCATCCACCCCTAAGTCAATACCTGATTGCGATCGGGATTTGGATTGGCGATCGTTTACCATTCGGTCGCGATGTGACTAATACCCTAACGGGTTCGCTGCATTCAACCTTTAGTTATCGGTGGATGAATGCTTTATTTGGTTCGTTGATTCCACCGCTAGTAGCGGCATTAGCTTATCAATTAAGTCAGCGGATGAGTTATGCTTTTTTAGCAGCTTTGTTTATTAGTTTGGATGGCTTATATCTAATCGATTCTCGCTATGCACTCAATAATATTTACTTGGTTTTCTTTGGGTTGCTAGGACAGTTATTAGTATTGATGGCGAGTAAATCTCACGATCGGCAGTTGCTATTACTACTGGCTGCGGGTGTCTCGTTTGGCGCGTCAGCCGCCTGTAAATGGAATGGCTTATGGTTTTTATTCGGAATCTATATCTTACTCGCGATCGCTCAAATCTGGAAATTAATTAAGTCCGATCGCAAGTTTGCCCTGTTGACTAATTCACTACTAAATAGATTGGCAAATATCCACCCCATTGCTAGTTTGATTTTACTAGTAATCGTCCCGATCGCGACATATAGTATACTATGGATTCCACATCTGATCCAAAATCCCGAACCTAACTTCTTCGATGTCCAATTGGAAATTCTTAACTATCACGAACAGATTGGTAATAGTAAGAGCGTACATCCATATTGTGCTAATTGGTATACTTGGCCGCTGATGATGCGTCCGTTAGCTTACTATTTTACCGAATACAAACCTAACTATTATTATGATGTTCATGCAATGGGGAATCCCTTGTTATGGTGGTTGGCTTTAGCCGCAGTTTTTGCTTCGCTCTGGTTAATTATCCGGCGGTTATGGCTAGTAGTTAATACATTTAAAATCGAGAAAGCGCTCTTGGCACCCGTCAGCGAACTAAATCTCAATTATATTAGCGTGCCACTATTTATTGTCGTTAATTATGCGGCAAACTTATTACCGTGGGTGAGAGTTACCCGCTGCTTATATATTTATCACTATATGGGCGCAGTGCTGTTTGCAATAATGGGTTTGGCTTGGTTAGTAGATCTAGGATTGAGAAGTAGATCTCAACCATTGCAGATTGCGGGACTGACGACAATTTTTAGTGTGGCGGCAGCGTTTGTATTTTGGCTGCCGATTTTCTTAGGATTATCGATCGAAAAAACCCAGTTATCGCTCCGACTCTGGGATTTTTGGATCTTTCATTGGATTTAGGTTTTGATGTTAATAACCCGCTAATTTAATACCGCTAATTGCTAGATCTAGATAGCTAGACGTAGGGTGGGCACTGCCCACCAAATAGGTTTCAATCATTATCTATTTGATGAATAATTGTGCCTACCTACTTACAAGTATTTATTAGATAGAATTTACCTATAATCCTGGTGGTGGGCATTGCCCACCCTACAAAATAAACCTACAAAATACACTTGAATGAACGCAACCGCAGTTAATAACCCGCTAATTTAGTGCCGCTGATAGCAAGATCTAGTAGTTCGATCGGGTGTAAAATTTTAGTCTGATATCCTTGCAGCTCCAGATGTTTGGCAATTTGTAAAGTACAGCCAGGATTTGCTGAGGCGATGATTTTGGCACCCGTATTCATCAAGTTGTTCACTTTTTGTCGCCCGAGTTCGTTGGCTGTTTCGGGTTGGAGCATATTATACACGCCCGCACTTCCACAACAGAGGGCAGCATCTAAGGGTTCTATCAGGGTAATATTCGGGATTTGATTGAGGAGTTGACGGGGTTGAATGCTAATCTTTTGCCCGTGCAATAAGTGACAGGCATCTTGATAAACCAGGGTGAGTGGTGCGGTGGAGATCGGTGATAGTGGCGTAGTCAGTTCGATCTCGGCTAGGAACTCTTGAACATCTTTAACTTTGGCTGAAAAATCGATCGCTTTTTGGAGATATTCGGGATCGTCTTTGAGCAGTTCGCCGTATTCTTTTAATGTATGTCCGCAGCCTGCCGCATTGATAATAATTGCATCTACATTGGTGTCAGCAAAGTTGTCAATCATCTGTCTGGCAAGAGTTTTGGCTTGTTCTTCTTGCCCCTGGTGGTGGGGTAATGCCGCACAGCAACCCTGCGCTTGGGGAATGACAATCTCGCAACCATTTGCTGTCAGCACTCTCACTGTAGCTTGATTGACGCGATCGAAAAATAACTTTTGGACGCAGCCTAAAATCATCCCTACGCGGTAACGTTGAGTGCCTTGTGCGGGGACTAATGCCGGGATGGTATCTTGAAATGTACTCAGAGATAGCTCGGGGAGATTGGACTCCATCCCCGCCAAATGTGGCGAAATTTTTTCGACGATTCTCGTCTGACGGACGAGTTTTTGTAAGCCGATTTTCTGATAGATAAATAGCGGAACCAGCAATACCCGCAGCCGATTGGGGTAAGGAAATAAGCCAAAGATAAATTGCCGATATAACCGCTCGACAAGTGGACGCTGGTGATTGCGTTCGATTTGGGGACGCATCGCCGCAATTAGCTTGTCATACTGCACCCCAGACGGGCAGGTAGTCGTACATGCCAGACAACCCAAGCAACTATCAAAATGACTCACAACCGCAGGTGTGAGGTCGATTTCACCCTGATTGAGGGCATCCATCATGTACACTCGTCCCCGAGGTGAATCCATTTCTGTCCCCAGCACGCGGTAACTAGGGCAAGTGGAGAGACAAAAGCCACAATGCACGCAAGCATCGATGAGTTTGGGTTCCGGTGGATGTTGGGTGTCTAGGCTAGGAGATTGCATGAGGTTCGGTGGTTAATCCATTGCTATTAGACTTCGTTTTCGCTGATGCTCTACCCCCCCAACCCCCCCTTATAAAGGGGGGGCATTTGCTCCCTCCCCTTTATAAGGGGAGGGCTGGGGTGGTGTAACTATAATCATCTTAATTATCAATTATCAATTATCAATTGACCTAACTACCCATTTCCACAGCGGATGAGAACTACCTTGCTTGCGAATCTTACCCACTTGCTCGATCAATCGTTGATATTCTGCTGTGGGTAAGCCCCAAATTTGATTTCGGCTTTGCCAGACTAAAGTGCCTGCCATCATCCCGATACACAAGC
>NZ_JANMZA010000252.1:0-2896 GCF_031382685.1 Chamaesiphon sp. OTE_8_metabat_110
TCTCCCGTGGCAAATTCACCAGTTAAATTGGTTTGAAAGGTATAGTCCTTGGTCTGTCCTTCTTGAGTGGCAAAAAGACGGTTGACGGTATTTGTGGTCTCATCGAAACCTACCGGATAGGCGACAACATTGAAATCGAACTGATTTGAGGCATAGCGAAAAGCATTGCGGAGTTTCCAGTTGTCGCTAAACTGATGGTCGAGCATATAACCGATATTCAGGGATTGATTGGTGATGCGATCGCTAGGGTCGCCAGTAATTCGATCGCGTGGTACATTGGCTACACTCGTACCAATTGCGGGCAATCCAAAATCGCCAGGACGATTGGAGTCGATATATTCTGCGGAAATAGTCAGATCGGTCTTATCGCCAACTTTCCAAGCAATGGTCGGGGCAATAAAGGTTTTCTGGTCGGGTTGATTGGAATTTCGCACGCTGTTGCTGCTTTGATACAGTCCATTGACGCGATAGAGTACCTTGCCATCAGCGGTTAAAGGGCCAGAAACATCAACACGGGGGCTAATTAAACTCCGAGAGCCACCTTGAACTTCTACTTCATAAAATGGCGTAGATAATGGTTTCTTGCTAATGAGGTTAATCAGTCCACCTGGCTCGATTGCGCCATACAAAATTGAGGCTGGCCCTTTGAGGACTTCAACTTGCTCTAAATTAGCAATTTCGCTGAATGGTTGGGTTCCTCCCTGACCACTTCCAAATTGCCTGAATCCATCCCGCAAAGTTGCCACTCCAGAGAAGCCGCGAATGCTAAACGTGTTCCCACTGCGATTTTGGCCATCGCCATTATAATTAACGCCGCTAACATTACTCAGCGCATCTTTAACATCTCTACTCTGCCTATCGCGAATAATCGCTTGGGGAATGACTTGCACGGAGAATGGAGTTTCGATAATCGGTGTATTTGTACCCGTCACACTAGCAGCATTGGGCTTGCGGTAGGAGTCTCGCAGCGAACTTCCAGTGACGTTGATTTCTAGTTCTGGTTCGGCGGTCTGGGCTACAGGGGGTGTCGCACCCGCTTCGCTGGCAATTACCGTTGCTTGGGGTGCCCCATTGGTACCAGTTACCGTCACGCGCACGAAGCTAGGATTTAGTTGAGTAACAGTGACATTTCCCACTCCTGGAGCCGGATTTGCCGCTTGAAATGGTTGAACGATCGTGGCGTTGGGGATATCGAAGTAGAGGAGATTGCCAACGATCTGGGGAGCCGGAGCCGCAAGCGTCCCCGCAGTTTCTAAGACTACTTCAATGCCGTTATTCTGCGGGTTGAGCTTAATTCCAGTAATATTCAGCGGTGCGGGGGCTGCCTGCGCTAGGAGTTTTTTGACGAGCGGCAAATTTTTTCGATCTAAAGTCTCGGTCGTTGCCTGACTGGTGGCACCTGCGATCGTTTGCGCTTGAACTCGAACTGGTAGGGCAATGATTACAGCAGCGAACGCCAGACAAATCTGCTGTAGGCATAGCTGTTGGCAGAAACAATACTTACCACTGGAATTATTAGCCTGCATCTTAAATAAGAATAGTTATCAATAAAGTTCGATTGTACAGGAGCGATCTCCGTGTTGTCTATCCCCGATCGGTCTTTTTGTCACATTCTGAGGTCGGGTCTTTTTTGACGCGATAGCAGCGATCGGCTGCTAAGAATTAGCAATTCTACCAACTCTGGTTAACCTCAGCCCTCACCCCCAGCCCCTCTCCCAATCTTGGGTGAGGGCGACAGGATTGTACTAGCGATCGGGAGTCTGTATGAATCGGATTTGGTATTAGCTCTAGATCCGCCAAAAATACCATTGCAAATAATTACTAATAGTTAGTAAGATTAAATGATTAACTTTAGCAAGTATCTATGCTCGACCCCACTGTTGCGAGGTTGTCTAAATATCTGAAACCTTCGCCACTAGTAGGGCTAGGGCTAGGCGTGGTGGTAGCGATCGGGTGTGCGATCTATAGCATTACTTTAGGCACTAGAGACATTTCGCTAGCAGTGATTTTCGACTCCTTTACCCAGTTCGATAATTCCTTCGACCATCTGATTATCCAAACAGTCAGATTGCCACGATCGCTAATGGCACTCGCTGTCGGGGCTGCGCTTGCCGTAGCGGGGGCGGCGATTCAAGGCTTAACCCGCAATCCCCTCGCCGAAACTGGCATCTTAGGCATCGAAGCTGGCGGTGCTCTAGCTGTCGTCGGGACATCCTTTCTGCTTGGTAGCTCCACCCCTTCAGACTATGCCGGAGCCGCCTTTGTGGGGGCGGCGATCGCGGCGATCGTCGTTTATTTCTGTGCATCCCTCGGCCCTGGCGGAGTCACCCCGCTCAATCTGACGATCGCGGGAGCCGCGATCGCCGCATTTATCGCCGCCTTAACTACCAGCATCCTGATCGTCAGCCAGAGTACCTTAGAAGAAATTCGCTTTTGGCTGGCAGGTTCCTTGGTAGGGAGAGATTTCGACCTATTTTTACAGGTATTACCAGTGATGATGGTGGGGTTATTACTGGCGTTTGCACTCAGTAGACAAATCGCCACCCTGAGCTTAGGCGAAGACGTTGCCACCAGTTTGGGACAAAACACCCTGACGATTAAGCTGTTAACGGTAACGAGTATGGTGTTACTCGCAGGTAGTTCTGTGGCGATCGCGGGGCCGATCGGGTTTGTGGGGCTAGTCGTCCCCCACGGCGTGAAATTCTTTATCAAAACCGATTATCGCTGGATTCTGCCCTACTCGGCAGTCTACGGAGCCATTCTCCTGTTAGTTGCCGATATCGCCGCCAGACTATTAATTCAGCCCCAAGAGCTGCCTGTCGGCGTAATGACGGCACTTGTCGGGGCACCAGTATTTGTCTATCTCGCCAAAGCAAAAATCCGCTCATGAAAAACT
>NZ_JANMZA010000270.1:0-12718 GCF_031382685.1 Chamaesiphon sp. OTE_8_metabat_110
TTTACTTCTGCATCGGACATCTCTTCGATGGGGCAGTAGTCGATGCCGACTTGCGACTCATCAGCCCCGACTGGAAACCCGATCGCGGTCAGACGATCGAGTTTGGTAAAATATTCTCCTGTGGCGATACAGGCCGATCGATCGACGGAGATTGGATCGGTACCGGAGAATATTTTACCAAACTCGATCGTCTGACCGCGATCGGGTTTCCAGTCGGGGCTGATGAGTCGCAAGTCGGCATCGACTACTGCCCCATCGAAGAGATGTCCGATGCAGAAGTAAACATCTTGGAGGACTTTGGGGACGGAGGGTTGGTGGAGTTGTCCGCGTGAATTGAGGCTGCGGGCGTGGTATTTCGAGCGAGGGAACAGTCCGTAGAGATTTTTGAGGGATGCGGAGATGAGGGGTTTGTCTTTGAGGATCGTCCGCTTGAAGGTGCCGACGGTAATGCGGCAATCTACTTGCTGGAGGAGTTCGGGTGCCCACATGGTTTTAAATCGGGCAGGAGTGGGGGCGAGATTGGGGTATTCGATGAGGGGCAGGGTATCGGCATCGAGAAGTTCCATGCCATCATCGAGCAGGGCGTACAGTCCATTTTTGCTGGCAATGTCGTGGAGGCTCACGGGCGAGCAGACGCCTTCGACGATCGAGATCTTAGCATTGGGGCTGGCTTGCCGGAGCGATCGTAAGATCTCGCCTAAGACGCCCATACTGACTGTGACGGGTGCGGCAACGGGATAACCGAGATTGGGTTTGACGAGAATCTGACGGGCGTTGTGGGCGGATGCTGGGGGTTGGTAGCTGAATGATTTGGTGGTGGCTGCGTACATGTAGGAAAGAAGACGATGGTGAGAGATAGCCCCAGTTGGAAAATTTTGGGGAGAGCGGATTGTGCCCAGAGTGACTGAGTTACAAGACTAAGACTAATGTACCGATCGCGATTAGGCAACCGCCGAGGATGACTTTGAATGTAAGTGGTTCGTGGAGAAATAGTGCCGAAAATACAATTACCATCATGACACTGGATTTGTCGATCGGGGCTACCTGGGCGGCTTTGCCAAGCTGGAGTGCCTGAAAGTAAAAAATCCACGAGCAACCAGTGGCAACGCCAGAAATAATCAGGAAAATTAGCGATCGAGTCGAAATTGTGGCAAGCTGGCTGAGGCTACCTTGAGCTAAGACGATCCCCCAAGCGATGAAGACAATTACGGCGGTGCGGATGGCTGTAGCTAAATTGGCATCGACATTTTCAATCCCAACTTTGGCAAATATCGTCGTTAATGCTGCAAAAAAAGCCGAAAGCAAAGCATAAATCCACCAAATATTCGAGCTATTTTCCATGTATTTATCGATCGAGATGGTACTAAGAGCGTCAGGGATGGAATCTGCAATATGGGATAATTACGACAATCCTGCTAGATCGGGGTATCCGGTAAATCTTCCAGATCCTCCGGCGCGTCCGCACTTACCAATTAGCCAACCTAATAATTCCAAATTTTGATAGTCGATCGTTTGTGTTGGCTTGCAGCCCCTATTAGTCTAACCGGATCGTGGTGGCGAGGAGATTGCCTCAGTGTAGTTTTAACAGCAGTATAAGTCTCCAGCTCATTGTCTACTAATTCAGGACTTGCTAGTTGCGAGCCTAAACTAGTCGAAGCCAAGGATAATGCTAGTGCTGTTAATGATGAGACTAATATTATTACTCTAGACACGAGTAGTACCAAATTGCTGTTTGATTTTTAGCTATTTTCGATTTAAAAACATGTCAAATCAAAGCTTTCCAACTACTTATCAGCCACCAGAAACATCTCGTTTGGATTATTTTTACGATCGCCCAGGTACTACACCCGGACAGCTAAATTTAGGTAAAAATGCGCTGCCAGCAGAGTTGGTGCTAATTGACTACGATCGCGATCGAGCCACCAAGGTTAGTATTACTAATCCAGCCGAAATTAGAGATTATCTCAGAACGCATACTGTTTCGTGGATCGATGTTTTAGGATTGGGAAACATGGCAACATGGGATGCTCTAAGTCCGATCTTTAATCTACACCAGATGTTGTTAGAAGATGTCGTCAATGTACCGCAGCGTCCGAAGGTAGAGCATTACCAGGATCAGTTATTGATTATTGCCATTATGGTCGTGCTTAGTCCCGATCGCACTAGCTTTACCAAGGAGCAAGTAAGTTTAGTATTAGGTAAAAATTATCTATTAACGATTCAAGAAGAACCCGAACAAGATTGTTTTCATGGTGTCCGGCAACGAATCGATCTCGATCGGGGCATTATTCGGACGCAAGGCGCTGATTATTTAGCATACTGCTTATTGGATGCGATCGTGGATGGTTATTTTCCAGTTTTGGAACATTATGGAGAACTAATCGAAGATCTCGAAGAAGAAGTCATGCTCCGTCCCGATCGATCGACGCTAGAAAAAATTTACAAAATTCGGCGCGAACTACTCACGATCAGACGGGCAATTTGGCCGCAGCGCGATGCGATCAATTCCTTGATTCGGGATGGTAGCGATCTAATTGGTAGTGAGGTTCAGGTGTATCTACGAGACTGTTACGATCATACTATTCAAGTGATGGATATGGTCGAAACTTACCGAGAGCTAGCGACAGGATTGATGGATGTGTATCTGTCCGCAGTTAGTAATAAAATGAACGAAATCATGAAATTACTAACTGTTGTCTCGGCAATATTTATCCCCCTAACCTTCATTGCTGGCGTCTACGGCATGAATTTCGATCGTGAAAAATCGCCACTTAACATGCCTGAGTTAGGTTGGTATTGGGGCTATCCTCTTTGTCTGGCTTTAATGGGCATTACCGCTGGTAGTCTGGTATTCTTCTTCTGGAAACGCGGTTGGTTTAAGTCTTCGATGTAGGGTAGGGAGTAGTGAATAGTGAATAGTGGATAGTGGATAGTGGATAGTGAATAGAGCCGGAATAATTGTTCAGTCTCCCAGTCCCCCAGTCTCCCAGTCCCCCAGTCCCCCAGTCCCACCATCTCCCATGATTCCTCGCATTTTAGATTTAACAGACATCGCCTGGGCGCTAGGCTTAATCGGGATCTCCATCGGGTTGTTGCAATGGCAACGCGTGGGATTGGCTGGGCAACTCACGATCGCGGCTGCTCGATCGATTTTGCAGTTATTGGTGATGGGTTTGGGTTTGCAGCTCGTCTGGCAACTGGACAATCCACTGGTGACTGTCGGTGGAATTAGTGTACTGGCGATCGCGACGACGATCGCTGCTAATAACCGAATTGGCGATCGAATGAAGAATTTGCTACCGATTGTCGGTGGCGCTATCTTTACGGGGCTAATAGTCGCGGTTGGGTATACAATTTTAGTGGTGATTAAGCCGACAAATTGGCACCAACCTCAATACTTGGTTTCCTGTGCGGGGATTTGTTTGGGTTATTTGCTCAATAATACAGCGATTGCGGGCGAGCGGCTGATTGGTGAGATCGATCGACATCAAGCAGAGATTGAAACTCAGCTTAGTTTGGGAGCATCCCCAGCTCAAGCAATCGCTACCTATCGCCAGACAGCTATTAAGTCGGCGCTAGTACCGACGATCGATACGCTGATGGTGACGGGTTTAGTCACGATTCCGGGCTTTTTGACTGGGGAATTACTCGCCCAGATTCAACCTGTTAATGCGGCTGGTTATTTAATTGTGGCGTTATTTGCAGTCATAGCGAGTAATACAATTTCTGCCAGTTTAGTTACTAGTGGCATCGTTAATCGTTGTTTTACTCAGTACGCTCAACTAAAATCATTCGATTAAAATAGATCGAGTTGGCGAGCGATCTAGCCTTGATGTTACGCTGGTAAACTCACGTTACAATAACAATGTCAGCAATTTACTCATCGTGGCGATCGATTTCCGCTCGCAATACAGCACTTTTCAGGTTATTGAGGTACAAGATCCCCGACTTCTTCAAGAAGTCGGGGATCTGAATCAGGGGTATCGTACCTTATTAAGTTGCAAACCGCTGTATATACCCGAGCCAGTCACGCTAGATTTTAGTTGTCTTGGCTACTCTCAGTTGTCACGATCGCCAGATATCGAGCGAATAAAAAATATTGAAACTTAGCAAATTTTACAACCTACTTTATCATATTATCTAACGATGAAACTATCAATTACTGTAAGTATTACTTCACTCATCCTAGTAGCTGCTACAGCGATCGCCGATTGTAATTATAGCTATGCTAATCCGCTCGGATCGACTGCTACTAGTCATAGCTATCGGGTAGCACAATCCGCGCAGAAACAAGCTGAAGATCTGCTATCATCAGGCAATCAGAAGTTTCGGAAAAAAGACTACAACGGTGCGATTGCTGACTTTTCTCAATCGATTCAAATTAGCCCTAACTTTGAGAAAGCTGTTTACAATCGAGCTGTTGCTTACGATCTATCTGGCAATCGCCAAAGTGCGATCGCTGACTATACTAAGTCGATCGAGCTAAACCCGCAGAATATCAATAGCTACTTTAATAGATCTGTTTCTCGACGGAAAAGTGGTGATAAGCAAGGCGCGATCGCCGACTTAAATCGAGTAATTCAAATCGATCCTAACTATGCAGATGCTTATCTAAATCGCGGTAACTTATTATTAGATGCTGGTGAAGCTACCGCTGCGATCGCTGATTTCTCGCAATTAATTAAACTCAAACCCAATCGAGCAGAAGGATATCTCAATCGCGGACTGGCTAAATATAAAATGGTCGATCGCGCTGGCGCACTGGCTGATTACGATCTCGCCATCAAAGCTAATCCTAATTACGATCTTGCCTATAACAATCGCGCTTGGACGAAATTAGAAATGGGCGATAATCAGGGTGCAATTGCCGATTACGATCGATTGATTCAGTTAAACCCCACTTACTCTAGCTATTACAATCGTGCTAATATTCGCCGCAAATCTGGCGATAATGCTGGGGCAGTGGCTGACTATACAAAAAGCATTCAACTCCAACCTAGCAATACTCTAGCTTACAATAATCGTGGTATCGCTCACAATAACCTCAAAGATTTTCAAGCAGCAATTCGCGATTTTACTAAAGCAATCGAGCTAAATCCCAATGCTGCTGATGCTTATTATAATCGTGCCACCGCTCGTCAGGGACTCCAAGATCGCGCAGGTACCATCAGCGACTTCAAAACTGCCGCTCAGATATATCAACAACTTGGCGAACGGAAAAAATCAACAGATGCACTCGCTCTAGCTTTCCAACTTCAAAACCAAAAATAATTAAATTAATTGAGAATTGAGAATTGAGAATTGAGAATTTGGTTGTTAGAATAGGGATTTAAAAATGCTCCTAACAACCATCCACTTAGAAGGTGGGGGATTTGAACCACTGCGTCTAATTAATTAATGAACTATACTAGCTAAGTTTTTCAGAAAATTGTAAACTGGTACTAACATCTTCGGTAGTCTCAACTTATCGTGATCGATCGCCAAAAACTTAAATCCCCACTGACTTCTCTAGCACTGTTATTTATTACCTATGCCACCTTTGGCTGGTTGTTACATGCTTGGACTAACGATCGTCAAGTGTGGTTGCTAGTTGGCTTGGGAACGATCGTTCTCGCTGGCATTGCTACTTTCCCCAGTCGGAGTGTCTCGATTGGGTTTGGCGGCTTTTTCAAGACTGATACGCGCGCCCTAATTCTGATCGTACTAGGTAGCCTGATGTCAGTTGTTTTACTCACATGGCTCCAATTTTTTGTAGATGCTGTGATTTTGTTTGCGGCTGGATTTTTAGTTAGCTTAGATTTGAAAACTCGCGGCTGGAGCGATCGTATCAGTTTAGTGGTGATTATTGGCTGGCAACTATTGGGAATGAGTGCCGGATTAGGATTAAATTATTTGTACCAACATCCGATAATGAACTTACCAGTATTTCTCTATACCGATTATTGGTTTAAAATACTCGATCGAATTTTTAAGTAGTGGCTATTAAACTCTAGGGTAGATCGAACGTCATCTTTTAGTTAGTGGATAGGAACCAAATGAATAGTGAACGACGAGTTAATTTAGGCTCGTCGAGCGGCTCGATGCGATCGCTATTTTTGCTCGACAATGGTTGAACTCGGGCGAACTTGATGGAAGAGGCTATAATCAAAGTAGCGATCGCCATTATCTGACTTATGAATGATGTTTTCAAAACTCCGATCGAATAAAATTTCTTGAGTAGCATAAACATGGCGGGCGGTAATCGTATAGGCGACTGTTTCATCGACACCACTAATTAACACGCTGATATTGGCATCGAGTCTCTGTAAATCTTGTGCATCCAAACCATAGAGCGGACTATCAGCATCGATCGGGTGCATCAGCGTCCATGTCAATACAAGGCTCGGAGTCCGCTGACGGAGCAACTTGAGTTCGTGAATCCGGCGCATGAATTCACCTTCATCAGTTACTTCATCGATAATTAAATAGATTTGAGCGTGAGCTTCTAAAATAAAATTGTGCCGCTCGTTAGCAACTCGAAACATCAGGGTTGGTTGACTATTATGAGTCGTAATAATGATAAAATTACTAAACAATACTTTGGCGATCGGTCGAGAAAATCTGGCAAACGCTAGTCCAGTTAACACCGCAATTAATAATAAACTGGCGATCGATTCGACGGTGACAATTGAATTTGCATAAAATGTCTTCGGATGAATCGCCCCATACCCGATCGAAGCTAATGTCTGGACGCTAAAAAAGAAAGCATCGCTAAATGAACCTGCCCGTGCGCCTTCTAAACAATCGCCACCAGCTAAATATGCCAACGCAAACAGCGTATTGAGCAACAGATACGTCAAAGAAACGATCGCCACAAATCCCAGCCAGGGAACTGTCAACAGCAAATGGTAGGGATCGCGCCAATGATGATACCACCGTCCCATCCCATGAATGACAAATCTGCCAGCTTGATTTTCCAGTCGGATGAGCCGCGAGTGAGGACGAAATTTAGTTTTCATACCAGCAATTTAGATGAATATATTCAACCCAGTCGAAGTCAATAATTTTCCCACATTTGAGGACAGTAGTTTTGCTGCCAACCTGTTACCGCAGCAAATCGAACTCATCGTCGCAGCCACGGATCTAAGCGAATCTCGATTGGATTTGTGGCTGAGCGCACAACTCCCAGAATTTTCCCGCTCGCGGTGGCAAAAACTGATTTCCCAAGGTCATGTCAGGATCGCCGATCGAGTTTGTACTGACAAAAAGTATAGATTAAAAGCTGGCGATCGAGTGTATGTCTCCATACCGCCGCCCGAAGCGATAGATCTCGTGCCAGAATCGATTCCCCTCGATATCCTCTACGAAGATGCCCATCTAGCGATCGTCAATAAGCCAGCGGGAATGGTAGTTCACCCTTCGGCGGGACACAGCACGGGGACTCTAGTTCATGCGCTCCTAGCTCATTGTCCCCTCTCGCAGATCGGCGGTATTCAGCGTCCCGGCATCGTCCACCGCCTTGACAAAGATACCAGTGGGGCAATCGCGATCGCCAAGACCGATTTTGCCCACCAGCACCTGCAACAGCAGCTTCAGGCTAAAACAGCACGGCGCGAGTATTTAGGGGTAGTCTACGGCACACCAAAGGTTGATAGCGGCACAATCGATTTACCCATCGGTCGTCACCCTGTCGATCGTCAAAAAAATACGATCCTCGCACTCGATCTCGGTGGCAAATCGGCGGTGACACATTGGCAGATTGAAGAAAGATTGCGAAGTTTTAGCCTGATTAGATTTCGGCTGGAAACTGGGAGAACTCATCAAATCCGGGTACATGCCACCAAAATGGGACATCCGATCGTCGGCGATCCCGTCTATGGTACGGGGAGATCGATCGGCGTCAAGCTACCAGGACAAGCTCTGCACGCTCATCGTCTCGAACTAATCCATCCCGAAACCGGAGAGTTAATTAGCGTAACAGCACCAATTCCCGCTTATTTTCAAACATTAGTTCAGGTACTCCGCAACCGTTAGCTTTAGGCTTTAGGCTTTAGATTTTAGGTTTTAGGGAAGAAGGGTAGAGGAGCGATTACTGGATTGTCGCTCGGACGAGCGATCTACTTGCCTCGATCGGATTCCAGGTTAGACTTGTTGTTCTCGATCGGGACTATCGATCGGCATCATGAAGCTGGCAATATTATTTATGTTGCCATTGGGAGCGAGAGTGTTGGCATCGACCACTGGCCGCTGATAATTGGGATCGACGATCGCTTTGAGCGTATTAAATAACTGACAATTAGCGGGCTGAATCCGAATGCGCTCTAGTTTTGTTGGTTCGGAGTGACTGAAACTACCTCGTCGTTGGATCGATTCGAGTTGTAGCGAGCTGCCTCGATCGAGCTGAGCCTCAGTTGACTCCAAATTAGCTACTGGGTTGCTCCCCACTCGTGCCGTGTTGTGAAGCAACAAGGAGTGATAATGAGATTGAAACGGTGCCGACTCTTCAGGATTGAGATACTCGCTATTGAGGCGCACTATTGGCATCGGTGGCAATTGAGACGCTGGTGGCGCTGATGGGGCATCTTCTGGCAGCGGCATCGCACTGACAGCGAGCGCATCTTCAGGTCCAGTTACCACACCGACATCAGTTAGTGCTGTTGCTGCGACTACTGCGATCGATCGGGGTAATGGTTGCGGGATTTTTTCAAAAATCTCTCGCTCGTACTCCGGTGTAAATTGGTAACGAGGATTGCCAAGTCTGTGCCAGTCTTTGAGAATATTTTCGACAGATACGATCTTATATCGTCCTCGATATAGAGACTCGACGATCGCTTTGAGAATCCAAGTAGGATCGTATTGCTTTAGCCAAGTTGCTAAGATGGTATCGATTTGATGACCGTCGAGTTCTAGACCATAGATCTCGATCGCAAGTTTGATAAAGTCTCGGTGAAAATCGCTCATTGACACATGAAATCCTTGGTACTCCCCGTTCGCAATTAGCTGTAAACATGGCTTAACTAGCAAGTACGATCGCGGCTGAATTACTAATACATAAGAACTAAAACTTTACTCATCTCAGCTCGTGCTTTCGATCGAGTAGTTGGCAGTTAAGTTGTAGGTGAGGAGATATTGACTTTACTGCCGATTCGTCTCTACTTCTCACTCCTAGCAAGACACAGTACGATGACAGCTTAATTTGTTGGCGTAATTATTTATGTGCCCCAGTTTACACTAGTTTGAAGTTTTTTTGTACCTATCTATACTAAATCAAAAGTTACCCTTTTGTGGTCATTTTGAAGTATTTTTCAAAAACTCTAAAACTCTTTTGATTGATACTGAGATTTGGAGCGATGGATGTACCATTAGCATAAACAGTCAAAATTTTACAAAGATCGTTCCTAACTCAGACAGATATTTAGCATCGTAATGTTCCTAACTTATGGAAAATCCCCATTCTCAATCGAACGTTAGTTCTAAATGATTGAGAATGGGGATGTGTCGATTGAAGCCGATATCGTAGCTCGGAATTAGCGAACGTTAGCGGTTTCCACTACTTTGTCGATCAGTCCATAAGTCACAGCTTCGGCTGCTGACATGAAATTATCGCGGTCGGTATCCTTTTCGATCTGCTCCAAAGTTTGACCAGAACGTTCTGCCATCAATTTATTGAGCAGAGTCCGCGTTTCGAGGATGTGCTTGGCTTCGATCTGAATATCCGATGCCTGCATCCGTCCGGTGCCACCGAGGGGCTGGTGAATCATAATCCGCGCATGGGGTAGTGCCAACCGCTTGCCAGGAGTCCCCGCCGCCAGCAGGAACGAACCCATCGAAGCAGCTAAGCCGACGCAAATAGTCACTACTTCTGACTTGATGTGCTGCATCGTGTCATAGATAGCCATTCCGGCAGTGATTTCACCACCGGGGGAGTTGATATAGACATAGATTGGTTTGCTGGAGTCTTCCGAATCTAGATACAGCATATAAGCTACGATCGCATTTGCCATGCCCGCATCAACTTCCTCAAATAAGAAGATAATCCGCTCGCGGAATAATCGATCGTAGATATTAATCCACTGTTCGTTAGAACTACCAGGCAGACGATATGGAACGCTAGGGACGCCGATTGACATAGTGATTAGGGGATAGGGGATAGGGGATAGGGAATAGGGAATAGGGAAATGGTAGGGTAAGACAGAAAGGACGCGAGCGTCCGAACTCACTAACCCCTAACCCCTAACCCCTATCCCCTAAAGTAAGATCTTTCGAGCTTTCGAGAACTCGATCGATCAGTCCGTAGGCTTGGGCTTCGTGGGCTGTCATATAAAACATCCGCTCGCTGTCACTTTCGATTTGCGCGGGGGACTTGCCCGTAGTTTGTGCGAACACATCCACGATGGTGGCTTTTTTCGCCAAGACTTCAGCAGCATTGACAGTGATATCCGAGGCTTGTCCGCGACTACCCGCCCGAGTCGGCATTAGACCGATGGTAGCGTTGGGTAAGCTCGCCCGTTTGCCAGGAGCGCCAGCAGATAGTAGCAGTGTCGCAATCCCCATTGCCTGACCCAGACAAATCGTATAGACTTCCGACTTGATGTGTCTGATGGTGTCATAGATTGCCAATCCCGCCATGACTGACATCATGCCAACTTCTACCCCAGCCATTCCCGCCGCGACAGGATCGCCCAAGGAATTGATATATAAATAAATCGGCTTGGTATTATCGACTGACTCCAGGTACAGCAAGGACGAAACCATACTATTTGCCAGCCCATCGGTAATCGGCTGATTGAGAAAAATAATCCGCTCCTGGCTCATCCGCGTGTAGATATTAATCCACTGCCAATAAGAACTCCCCGGAAGGTTATATGGTACGTTTAAAGTTCGATCGACTGCCATGGGATAGAGGGTAGGGGTTAGGTTTTAGGCTTTAGGCTTTAGGCTTTAGGCTTCAGAAATGTAGGGTGGGCAATGCCCACCGTCTAGGCTTCAGGCTTAATAATTAATTTCTAATCTCTACCCGTTTGCCGATTGCTTACCTTTACACTAGAGCAGGAATCGCTGTCGGTAGATCTTTGACACTGTTGAGGACGATATCGATCAAGCCGTATTCCTTGGCTTCTGCGGGTGTCATGTACAACATCCGATCGGTATCTTTAGCGATTTTCTCGGCTGATTGACCAGTGCTGTGTGAGAAAATGTCTAGGATTGCGGCTTTATTGTCGAGGACTTCTTTTGCCCTAATTTGAATGTCGCTGGCTTGCCCCTGTGCCCCACTACGCGGCTGATTGAGGCCGATCGTCGCATGAGGTAAACTCGCCCGACAACCTTTAGTCCCTGCGGCCAAAATCATGGCGGCGGTACCCATTGCCTGACCGATACAAATCGTATGTACGGGCGGTTTGATGTAACCCAAAGTATCGCAAATCGCAAAAGCTTCAGTTTCAAACCCGATCGAGTCGCCAGTATACCAAGATGTCCCGGTGGAGTTGATATAGAAGTAAATCGGTTTGTCGGGGTTGTCAAATTGGAGGTATAACAACTGGGCGATCAACAGTTTGGTAGGATCGTAGCCCATTTGCCGCTTGTAGTCATCGGAAGATACGAGCGGGCCACCCATGTAGACGATCCGCTCTTTCAATAACAACGAGGGTAAATCTGGTGGCGGTGTCCGGTAATAGCTGTCGCCGCCGTAATATTGGGACTGTACCATGTCTTTATTCCACTAGATCGCACTTTATGTATCTATGGTAACTCGCGATCGGCTGGTGGCGGTGGGTTGATAACCGATTATCTCGGATCTTGGATCGAAACAGACTTACTAGTA
Source organism: Chamaesiphon sp. OTE_8_metabat_110 (assembly GCF_031382685.1). Classification (NCBI taxonomy): domain Bacteria; kingdom Bacillati; phylum Cyanobacteriota; class Cyanophyceae; order Gomontiellales; family Chamaesiphonaceae; genus Chamaesiphon; species Chamaesiphon sp. OTE_8_metabat_110. The sequence continues at coordinate 11,804 of NZ_JANMZA010000270.1, forward strand.
TTTTAGTGGATAGTGGATAGTGGATAGTGAATAGTACGGTCTTGACGAATTTGTATGCGGAGGAAACCTCCACACAATTCTTTGCTGGTGCAAGATGTGAGTTATCTCATAGGTAATCCGATCTCATGCGCTCGCGGCTGGGATTAAAAGCCAATCTGCACCTAAAATATTAGCCGATCGGGGCTTTTTCTTCCTCGCGATCGTTCTGAAGTTCCAGACAATAACCCGCACCGTAGATCGTCTTGATATACTTGGGACGGCGCGGATCGGGTTCCATCTTCGTGCGGAGGTGGCGGATGTGAACGCGAATCGTCTCGATATCATCGTCTGGATCGTAACCCCAGACCTCCTTGAGAATCTCACTAGGGGACACTGTTTGCCCGTGTCGCTGGAGTAAACAGTGCAACAGTTCAAATTCGAGGTGCGTCAGCTTGATCGTCGCCTGACGCCAAATTGCCTCAAAGCGTTCGGGTACTAGCGTCAGTTCCCCATAGTTAAGGATCTCGCTATGTTTGGCGGCTTGGGGAATGCGATCGGTTCGCCGGAGCAATGCCCGCACCCGCGCCAGTAGCTCCTCGATCTCAAATGGTTTGGTGAGGTAGTCATCCGCACCAGCATTAAATCCTTCGACCTTGTTCTGTGTCTGACTGAGCGCCGTCAGCATCAACACGGGAATGTCTGAAGTGCGATCGTCCCGTCGCAACCGCTGGCAAACGGTATATCCATCAACTTTAGGCAGCATCAAATCTAGGACGATCAAGTCTGGCTGGATTTGGAGCGCCATTGCCTGACCCTGAATACCATCAGGCGATTGGTTGACCTCATACCCAGCCATTTCGAGGTTAATACAGACTATTTCAGCGATCGCTGCATCATCATCGATGACTAGTATTCGAGGCATGTTCGAGTAATTTT
>NZ_JANMZA010000371.1:0-3408 GCF_031382685.1 Chamaesiphon sp. OTE_8_metabat_110
ATAAATGGAACTGAATTAGTGAAAGTTATCAACCCAGAACGCTTTCTTACTTTCATTAATCGTAAAATTTTATAGAGATGTAGGGTGGGCATTGCCCACCACTATTTTATAGCGAAATCAAGCCTGCGATCGCTGGGAAAACAATCCTAAAACTGGGCCGAGAACGGCACCAAAGACAAAGCCGCCTGCGTGCGCCCAATAGGCAACACCACCATTTTCCATCCCCACATTAGTACGCGGTGCGAGAGTGGCAAAACTGTATAAAGCTTGTTGAAAAAACCAAATTCCGAGATAAAAATAAGCCGGAATTCTTGTAAAGAACGGGAAAATACCAATCGGAATCACAGTTCTAACGGACACCTTTGGAAAGCGAATAATATAAGCTCCCATCACACCTGCGATCGCACCACTCGCACCGAGCGATGGCAACTGCGAACCTTGACTGAAATACCACTGGGCTAAACTGGCAAGTACGCCACAAGCTAGATAAAAGAACAGGAACTTGAAGTGCCCTAATTGGTCTTCGACATTATTACCAAAAATCCATAAGAACAACATATTTCCCGCGAGGTGAAGGAAGCCACCGTGAAGAAATTGGGCGGTGATTAATGTCAATACTTCTGGCGGTTCGCCACCACGCAATGCGGGGTAAGTAGTGCCAGTAAATTCACCTGTCAGTTGCAAGGGAACAACTGCCCATTGATAGAAAAATTGGGTTAAACCTTTCTCGGAAAAGCTTAACTCATAGATGAAAATTAGCACATTGAGCGCAATCAACCCGTAGGTAACAAACGGGGTAATTATCGTCGGATTGTCATCATCGATGGGAAACATACAAAATTAGGGGGATAGGGGATAGCGGATATCGATCGACTTCGAGGTGACGATCGAGAATAGAGTTTTTAGCTCAAATCTCTATTGCAATCTCGATCGACAAAATGCAGCCCTGATCGATCTAATCGGTTACAAATATTCCTCAGTTACCAATAATTTAACATTTATCCCATCTATCCATTGACTGTTGCCCGATTGATACAATACCCTCGCTTAACTCATTTCAAGTCTCTCAGAAAGTCGATCGCACTAGCTTCTATTCCTAACCAGCAATGGAGATATAGACAGCACCGAGGATGACAGCACCGCCACCGAACCGAAATAACAATGTTTTGAATTTAGGCTGATAACGATTCTCCAGAGGAGAGGCTTCGCCAACGATGGTTAATCCCAGTCCAATGCCAGCTAGATGCAAAGTAGCAGTTGAAATAATAAAACCAAACCCATAAGACAGTCCTGAAGCCGTCGCAGGCATTTCGGCTCCATGAGCGTAGCCATGAAAAATCGCCAGACTTGCGACAATCCCCGTGCTAATAGCTAGCGGTAAACGAGCGGCAAATAGTAATAGCAAACCAAGGATAAAATCAGAAGCTAAGATCCCTTGTTCGACACCGGGCAAAGGTAGCCCAAAATATCCCGCCACACTACTACCAGCCATTGCTAACATAAAGGCACTAGGTACTACCCAAAGAGCCTTCCCGCCGATCTGAGCCGCCCATAAACCTACCGCTACCATCGCTAGGATATGATCTAAACCACTAAAGGGGTGTACTAATCCCTGCCAATAGCCGCCAGAATCGCCGACTCCAGTATGCGCGCTTGCCAAACTGGGAAGTAACAGGGTAATCGCGATCGCACTAACTAAGTACTGCCAAAACTGATTTTTTTTCATCGTGAATAATCCCGGAAGTACAAATTAATTTAACACCAACATGTACTGACGATTGATGTCCGTTACGTTACAAAACATCAATCTTCATCCACGTCTTCGACTTCTGTTTCAGCAGGCAAGGCAGCGACGATCGCATCGATGACGCGTCCGACGGGAATAATTTCCATGCCCAGATCGGGAAAAGTTTGATGTCCTTTGGGCACGATCGCGCGTTTAAAGCCCAGTTTAGCCGCTTCTTTGAGGCGTAACTCTAACTGAGATACTTGGCGAACTTGTCCGCCCAGGCCGATTTCACCGATCAGGATCGTAAAGGGCGCGACTACCCGATCGCGAAAACTTGCCACGATCGCGATCGCCATCCCCAAGTCTACGGCTGGCTCCGAGACATTTAGCCCACCTGCGGAGGCGACATAAGCATCTAATTTGGAGAGCGGAATCCCCACCCGTTTTTCGAGTACGGCGAGAATTTGCGTCAAACGGTTGTAATCAATCCCCGTACCCGCTCGCCTAGGTGATGGATAACTCGTCGGACTGACTAAAGCCTGTAGCTCCACTACGATCGGGCGCGTACCCTCACAAGCCACCACGATCGCCGTCCCTGGAGCCATCCCCTGCCGATCGCCTACAAACAGCTCAGAAGGGTTGTCAACCTCTCGCAACCCGCGATCGACCATCTCAAAGACTCCCACTTCATGAGTGGCTCCAAAGCGATTTTTGGTGGATCTCAGGAGACGATGAGAGGCAAACCTGTCGCCCTCGAAATATAAAACGGTATCGACTAAATGCTCCAACACTTTCGGCCCCGCGATTGCCCCTTCTTTGGTGACGTGTCCGACAATCAGGAGGGTAATGTCTTCCCGTTTGGCGACTTTCATCAAAGCTGCGGTACACTCGCGCACCTGAGCCACCGATCCAGCGGCGGAGGTGAGCGCGGGAAAATACACCGTCTGAATACTATCGATGACAGCGACGTGCGGTTTGAGCGATTCTAATTCCCGGAGAATTTCTTCGAGATCTGTCTCGGCTTGAACGTATAAATTTGCACCATCGGCGACGGTAAGGGGTTTGGCTAAGACAATTTCGCCATCTGTCTCGATCGGTTCGGGGGTAAATTCGCCTTTGGTGCCTTCAACACCCAAGCGGGAGGCTCTAAGTTTGACTTGTTTGCCCGATTCCTCACCACAGACGTAGAGGACTCGATAATGCTTGGACATCAGGTTGGCAGTTTGCAGCAGCAAGGTAGATTTACCAATCCCCGGATCGCCACCAATTAAAACGAGGGAGCCAGGGACGATGCCGCCACCCAAGACGCGATCGAGTTCGCCAAATCCTGACGCCCAGCGTTCTTCCTCACCATCGATAATTTCGGGAAAAGTTAGCGCCGCTAAGGGGTGAGGCTGCTCGCCGCTCGATCGACTATGATTACTTTTTGCACCTACACCCCCTCTGGATGTCGAGGGTGGTGCTTGTTCGATCAGCGAACCATAAGTATTACAGATCGGACATTTTCCATACCATTGAGGGGATGTCGATCCGCATTCATTACAGACGTAGGATGTGCGCGGCTGTTTTGCCATTATGGAAAGGGTAAGGGGTAGAGGGTAGATGGGTAGATGGGAGGTGGGGTTTTATGGGAGTGAGGATCGAAATCCACTCCAATACTAGTCGGGCGGACTGACCGA
>NZ_JANMZA010000291.1:0-6561 GCF_031382685.1 Chamaesiphon sp. OTE_8_metabat_110
TCTTGTGCTGATTTATCCCAACTAAAATTGGTTGCCATCCCCCGCTGTTGGAGTTCTGCCCATTGCGGCTGATAATGGAAACTTTCCTCAGCACGTACCATACAAGTAAATAGATCCAAGGCTTCATATCGATCGAAACAATACCCCGTACCCTTGTGATGTTGCGGATCGTGGTGAGTAACTGTATCGACTAGTCCCCCCGTGCGCCGGACAATCGGGACGCAACCATAGCGCATCGCCAACATCTGAGAAATCCCACAAGGTTCAAATCGACTCGGCATCAGGAAGGCATCCGAACCAGCATAAATCCGCCGGGAGAGCGATTCATTGTACATCAGGTAAGTTGCCATCCGTCCGGGATAACGCGAGGCGAGTTGCCACAGTTGCGTCTCATAATTGCGATCGCCAGTCCCCAAGACCACGAATTGAGCGGTAGTATAAGCCAAAAAGCGATCGAGTGTCTGGAGCATCAGATCCAAACCTTTTTGCTCTACTAATCGCGATACCATTCCTACCAAGAAGGTGTCGGGATTGATGGCTAAGCCAACTTCCTGCTGGAGTGCGGCTTTATTTTTGGGACGATCTGCGAGAGTTTTGGTAGTAAAATTCTGGACTAAAGCTTTATCATTTGCCGGATCGTAGACTTCGGTATCAATGCCATTGACGATACCCGACAACCGCCCACTAATGAAAGATAGTAGCCCTTCAATCGTCTCACCATACTCGATCGTCTGAATTTGTGCGGCATAAGTCGGCGAAACTGTATTGACGCGATCGGCATATTGTACCGCCGCCGCCATGGTATTGTGACCTTGCATATACCACGGACACCAGGTAATCCGCTCCAGGTACCACCGCCACGGCCCTTGGTAAGCTAAATTGTGAATGGTGAAGATCGTACTGATATCGGGATCTTGGTGCATCCAGACGGGTAGCATTCCGGTATGCCAGTCATGACAGTGGAGAATATCTGGCTTCCAATAGTTCCAGCAAAACTCCGCCGCGCCATTAGCAAAAAACGTAAACCGCCAATCTTCATCCTCACCGCCATAAATCCGCAGCGGATCGAATACTGGATGCCCAAATAAGTACAGTGGGACATCGGTACCGGGCAAAACTGTCTCATACACCGCGAAGTGATTAAACATCGCGTAGCCATTCCAGACTGGCTCGTAGGGAATATCTAATTTACCAACTAGCGAACCATAATAAGGCATGAAGATCCGAACGTCATGACCCATTTTCCGCAAGAACTTGGGAAGCGCACCAACAACATCACCCATCCCACCAACTTTTGCAATGGGCGCAGCTTCCGCCGCCACAAATAAAATTTTCATAGCTATTTTTTATATTTAGGTATCCGATCCTAATGACATTAGGATAGTCATCTCAGCCATCATACCAGCCATCCAGACCCCAAATTGATTAAAATCTAGATACCTTGGTGTATTGCCCTCCAGTATTATTTCTAATTAATAATTATTAACTATTAATTATTTTAAAGATATTCTAGTAATCTCGGTCTCACGCCAAATAAAGTAAGGATAGCAATGCTCCCTAGCGCAGCCGTAGTATATATCTCAAAATTTTCGACGCGATTATTGCCAAGTTTGATATTTTTCTCAAATTCTTTTTTATTCAATTCCATTAATTCAGTATGCAGATTTTTGTAGCGATCGAATGCCCAATTCGATTCACCAGGATTGGTACCGACACACAAGGCGATCGCTTCAGCTACTTTGCCACTGCGATATAGTTGGCGAATTTGTTTATCGATTTTGAGATAATCGTTAAATGAGCGAAGTGTCTCGATTGCCAGTTTTCGCTCGCCATTAAAGGTAATATTATTTAGTGCATTTGTGAATAATCCAGTTACTTCTCCAGACTTGATGTCTAACGAAGTATTGAGAATCACATTCTCGATCGATAAATTGGGTGGTATGGTAAGAATTTTAGCAACCTTGTCATTAAATGATTGCTCGTGCTTGGGACTGTTTGCTCGATCGAGCAGATAACGGCTCTCGTCGGCGTTAGCTTTATATGACAAAGAGCGCATTTGTCGCAGCGCATATAAAGAGTCGAAAGCATCAGCTTTGGCTACTTTTAAATTTGCAGTCGCGCCAACAAAAGAACTAATTGTATATCCTAAAAGAACGATCGCGATCGCTGTTGCTCCGAGTAACGGTAAATTTAAAATCCGCCGCATTCGTTGATAGATAAAGATCTGCATGATGACTAAAATCGCAATCTGAATCAATCCAACGATCGCGATCGCCAAGCCAATTCCACCATTAGTAAAACGTTGCCGCGTATAACTTTTTTCTAATTCTTGCGAATTTACTCGACCTAATTGTTCGGCTTGGGGAATGATGTCCCGATCCATTAAAGTAGCGGCACTCTGATAGATATTCAATGCACCCGCAAGATCTCCGCGTTTATGCGCTTCTCTGGCTGATTGAAGCTTCAATAAATAAGCACTGTTGTTTAATTGTAAACCTTGAATGATTCGCTCTTCTTCTGGATAGGTAATATTTCTGGCGGCTGCTACCAATCGATCGGCAATTTTCTTGCGATTTGTCTCAAAATCTGCCAATACTTGCCGATTTGCTCCTGGTTTCAATAGCAATTCATTTGCCAAGCTCGCATCCATATCGGCAAATGAATCTTGTAGTTGCTGCGCTGTGAGAATACTCGGTGCAGCATCTTTACCGACAGTCTTGAGCGCTTGGCGCTGGGCGTTGACACCATAGATGCTAATAATTAACATCAATAAGCTAATTCCCCATGTCGCATACCAACCACTGCGGAGAATTTGTGGTGTATTGAACTTAGTGGCTAATTTTTGAGCTGAGCTGGGAATAGCGGTCATCTGAATCGTGCTCCAAATTATCAAAATAATCCTGTCGGGTGGAAATATTGCCATCCAACTCATCATTGGGATTCAATGTAGCAAATATGTTGCATGGTCATAAATCTTAATAGTAATTCTCAGCAAATTATCTTAAGCTAACAGATTAGTGGATATATATTCGGAATATTTTTAACATGACTTCTAATCTGGCTACTAAATTGCGTGAAGGTACTAAAAAATCTCATAATATGGCAGAGAATACGGGCTTTATCGCCTGCTTCCTCAAAGGCACTGTGGAAAAGAAATCCTATCGTAAGCTAGTCACCAACCTCTACTTCGTCTACTCGGCGATGGAAGAGGAAATGCACAAACGTTCCCAAGACCCAATTTTAGCCAAAGTCTTCTTTCCCGAACTCGATCGCAAGGCTGCACTAGAGCAAGACTTAGCCTTCTATTATGGTGCCAACTGGAAAGAGCAAGTAGCACCCTCAGAAGCTACTAAAAAGTATATCGCACGGATTCACGAAGTTGCCGAGCAAGATCCCGCACTGATGGTAGCACACCTCTACACCCGCTACCTGGGCGATCTTTCTGGCGGTCAAATCCTCAAAAAAATTGCGGTAAATGCGATGAAACTCACCGACGGTGAAGGCACCGCGTTTTATGAGTTCGCCCAAATCCCTGATGAGAAAGTATTCAAAGCTAACTATCGTCAAGCAATGAACGATCTTCCCATTGACGAAGCCAAAGCCGACGCCGTTGTCGATGAAGCCAACGCCGCCTTTGGGATGAACATGATTATGTTCACAGAATTAGAGGGTAATCTGATTAAAGCGATCGGAATCCAATTATTCAATCTCCTCACTCGCAAACGCAATCGCAATGGTGGCGAATTGGCTACTGCGGAGTAGGGAGTAGGGAGTAGGGAATAGGGGATAGGGAATAGGGGATAGGGAATAGGGGAGACTGGGGGACTGAGAGTTTCTTGCTCCATTACCTCTTACCTCTTACCTTTTACCTTTTACCTCTTACCTCTTACCTCTTACCTTTTCCTAAAGCCTACCCTCTACCCCCTATCCGCAACCCATCGCCGACAGACTTGTTGATAACAGTCTGGCGGCGAAATTTTGAGGTTTTGACACCAGCCGATATCGAGATTGGTATTAGACTCGATCGCAAAAATTAGCTCGGTTTGGGGGTGATAATTAGTGACAGCAGTAATTATCGGCTCGATCGATCGATCGGGTATCAGCCATTCTTGGAGATAGATCGCAAGCTGTGGCTGGGGAACATAGCGAAAATTGAGATCCGACAACAACGAATCGCTCCCACGAGCATCAGCATCGCCAAAGAGGTCTACTGGGCTGCTAATTGCTACAATTCCCCGATCGAAATTTAGATAGCCTTGCCAAGCCCGATTGCCAATCCAGAGGAAGTTTTGAGCAAACAGGCTGGTGCGGCTCGACGTATTATAGTGCCGCATGAGAAGGTGTAGGTACGAAGAGGGGGGGAATCTTGGCGAGGATGCCTTGCTTGAGCGGTGCGGGGCGCTCTGCCCACGGTAGCACTCCAGTCGGATGCTGATAGTATTTCTCGGCACAGTTTAGGATATTGCCCAGCTCCACAGTGGGATCGTCACTAGCAATATCCCCAAATAAATAAGTGTGCTTGCCAGCAGCGGCAAAAGAAATCGCACAAGAGCGACTACAAGCACTCATACAGCCAACGGCTTGAATCGGAAACTCTGCTGCCAAATCCCAATCTCGATGCAGGGTTTCCAGCTCTTGGAGCAGCCGTTCGCCAGCACTGGTACCAACGCGCTGACCATCTTGCCACTTACTGCCGCAAGTGGTACAAACAAATAAACTCTGTTGTGGGTTCACCTAATACCTCGTAGGTTAAATTGAACTAGATATAGTGCTGGCGGGCATTCTGACTCGATCGCGGCGCAGTTACCAGCGATTTACAGTTGCGGGACAGTGTTGGATTTTCACCAAGCTTTCCCCATTACTTCGAGTGGCTGTTCCCCACTCAAACCAGATCTGAAGTTTCATTATACAGGTTCTGAGATCGCTTACAGAAAATTCGATCTCTCATCACTGACGATCGGGTTTCTCATAATCGATCGAGCGTTACTAGTGCATTTGTATTGTAATTTCTCGATTTCAGAGTACTCACGCGATCTGTAAACTACAATGGTTTTTGGGTCGGAATTCCGATTGCTCGTGGATAGTAAGGATGCGTATCGGTAGTTTTATGTAGCCAGATACAGTGGCGGATGCTGTTAGTAAGCGGAGTATGAAATAAATCTGTTTTAACGATTTCACCACCTAATTTAGCAACTGCTAATTCGAGACTACTAGCTTCTTCCTCAGTCCAATTACCCCGATAGAGGATGGCTGTACCGCCAACTTTGACTAATGGTAGTGCATATTCAGCACAAACATTTGCTGAGGCTACCGCTCTTACTAGGGCGAGATCGTACTGATGACGGTGTTGTCTTTGCTGTCCTAATTCTTCAATTCGACTCACTAGCGGATGAATATTTGGGAGGTCAAGTTCGGGCGCAATCGATTCGATAAATCCAATCTTTTTATTAGTAGAATCAACTAAAGTAAGCTGCCAATCGGCTCTAGCGATCGCGAGTGGCAATCCGGGGAAACCAGCCCCAGTACCGATATCGATGACTTGTAACGCTCTAGAGTCGCTAATTAACTCGCCCACACCGCGCACGGAATCCCACAAATGTTTTTCCCAGAATTCTTCAGGCGCGGTAATTCTAGTGAGGTTTAATTGTTGGTTGGCAGTAATTACTTCTGTATATAAAGCTTGGAGCTGTACTTGCTGTCGATCGCTCGGACACCAATCGATACCTTGCCATACGTCTACATTTGGTAAAGAGGTTGAACTAGGTATTGATGAAATATTCATGCAGGTGATTAATAATTAATAATGTGTGTATTGCAAATAAGTGGATTTTGTAGGGTGGGCACTGCCCACAATATTTAAAATAATTAAATCTACTGCTTATTAATTTTAGACAATTACAAAATGCAAGCTAGAATTTACTTATGTGAAACGACTAAGACGACCCCAAGGGAAATAGCAGCTAAACCAATAATTTGCATAAAAGCGATCGACTCACGAAACCAAAAGTGACCGATTAATACCGAACAAATATAACTGAGTGAAATTGCGGGAGCGGCAATACTTAAATTGACGCGAGTGAGGAGGAGAATATAGACAACTGCCCCGATCGCATAGCAAGTTAAACCAACTAATAATTCTGGAGTGGTAACGATACTAAAGATATGATTTAGAGCGTTATCGACCTCAACTTTTCCCAGTTTAACAGCGCCCAGCTTGAGAAAAAATTGACCGCATACGCCAGCTAAAACCGAGATTAGTAGTAAACTGAATTCTGATATGGTCACAATTTAATCCTTGAGTGTGAATATACACAAATATGTATTGCTGGGGCAGAGATTTCCCCGATCGAGCCTGTTACTATTTGCTCTACCATTATTATTAATTAATGGCGAACATCAGAGTTTGATGCCTCATGATGAGGGTTACTATGCAATTCAAGCTCGCTGGATCTGGGAGAGTGGCGACTGGCTGACACCGCAATGGTGGGGTCTCCCAATTTACGATCGGACGATCGGTATTCAGTGGCTGATTGCGTTAGCTTATCATCTGTTTGGACTCAA
>NZ_JANMZA010000326.1:0-3649 GCF_031382685.1 Chamaesiphon sp. OTE_8_metabat_110
GACTAAATTTAGCAAACCAGATATATTTAAATAGATTAAATCGATCGCCACTGTGTGATGTTAATTTCTGGAACAGCCGATCGTGTCGAATATTTTTCAGCTCAAAATATCCACTAGCAGACAATTGAGTATCGATCGATCGAGATCGATCTTGATGACAATTATCTGTACGGGATTGCTGTTGGTGATGCCGATCGCAACAAAGGCGCAAGAGACTGCTCCAGCCAAAGCTCCCGCGACATCTGTGCCGATGGACGGGCTATATTTTGCCGATATTGTCGTGCGGGGACAAGTGGTTTTTCAGATTGGTAGTCTCTCAAATATCAGTGCTAGCGATCGCGCGGGAATTATTAATCGCCGGATTGTGAGTTTTTTGGCATCGGAGGTGGATCGATCGATTACCGTTCGGAATGACCCCCAGCGCGGGATTGCGACGCTCCAACTGAATAATCGAATTCTGATGACCGTTACCCAACAGGATGCCCAAGATTTTAATGTGGGCGTGGAAACATTGGCGCAGCAGTGGGCGACGGCACTCAATCGCGCATTTGACGAACCACCGTTGGCGATCGATGTCGGACAGCGGCTCTACAGTACGATCCGTCAGTTTCAGCGCGATGCGATCGACAGGTTGCCCGCAATTCTCGGCGCACTGCTGATTATTTTGCTAACCATGCTGCTGGCGATTACGACGAAACGGATTACATTGGCAGCTTCCGATCGCTGGGAAATCGACTACAACTCCAAAACGTTAGTGAGTCGGATCGTCTCTGGCATGATTTGGATCTTTGGATCGATCGTGGCTCTGAGCGTGTTGGGGATGGACTTTACAGCGCTAGTTGGTACGCTGGGAGTGACGAGTGTGGCGATCGGTTTTAGCCTGCGGGATATTTTAAGTAATTATTTCTCCGGCATTATTCTACTCGTAGCACGACCGTTTCAGGTGGGAGATCAGATTATCATTCAAGACTTTGAAGGCACGGTCAATTATATTCAACTGCGGGCAACTACGCTAGTTACTTACGACGGACGGATGATTTCGATTCCCAATCAACAGGTGTTTACTGCCACGATTATCAATAACACTGCCTCAGAATTTCGGCGCAGTTCCCTGACGATCGGGATTAACTACGATACCGACATCGGGCAGGTCAAAGAGATTATCCACCAAGCGGCACTGACAGTCGAGAGTATCGTTGCCGATCCGCCGCTAGAAATCCTCGTCCGAGAACTGGCGGCAGGTGCTGTCAAAATCGAAGTCCGATTTTGGGTAAGTTCGCGACGACTATCTTTTCTAGAGTCAACGTCCCAGGTAGCTCAATCGATTAAAGAAGCAATTAAAGCAGCAGGCATCGATCTGCCGAATGAAATTTATACTGTCCAGTTCAAAGATCCACCGCAGATATTCGATCCAGCCGCACAGCAATACCAACACGATCGCTTACCACCAACCTAATCGATCGATGAAAACTAATCCAGCATTCACCGCACGATCGAACCGAATTTCCAAGAAGATTAGTCCTCATAATCTCTGTTAAACCACAAGCCCGACTTTTTGAAAAAAGTCAGGCTTGTAATCGGATTAGTTGTCGGTGACGAGCGTCATGAATTGGAGATTACTAACGATCGCCCAAAACCTCAGCTTTAGTTTTGTTAAATTTTTCAACCAGCTTTTCGCGATCTTGCTCGCGAAGTAAGTAATTCCAAATAAACTTCACCACATAGAACAAACCAACAACTTTAAGTAATGGCGTGACTAAGGGGAGGTCGTCGATCGCATTAATGCCAGCAAATGCGAGTTTAGTTACCAAAAAAGCAAGGAAAATCAAACCGATGTTGATTAGCAGTTGGCGATTCTGGCTGAAGAATGCTGGAACGGCTGAAGTTACTTCATCAAAGATGCCAGGTGCTTCAGTTTGAATTGTTTCAAAAGTTTCTTTGGCAGCATCAGTTGTCGATTTAATGGCATCGACTGCATCATTGGCAGTTTCCTTAACAGCCTCAGTAGCATCAGCAACTGCTGCTACTGTATGATTAGCAGTTTCTTTAGCAGCATCAGTTGTCGATTCGGCTGCCTCGATTACAGTTTCTTTAGCAGTAGCAGTTGTCGATCGAACCGCCGCGATCGCCTCTTCAGTCGTAGGCATATCTTCAGAACCGTTCGTAGCCTCATCAAAATTCAGCTTTGGCTCAGATCCAGAAGTATCTGCTAGTGCGATCGGTGCGAGTAATACATCGCTGGCGGAGATTGGGTCTGCTGAAGTATCTACTTGGGCGAGATCCAGCTTTGGCTCAGATCCAGAAGTATCTGCTAGTGCGATCGGTGCGAGTAATACATCACTGGCGGCGATCGGGTCTGCTGAAGTGTCTACTGGAGCGGCGACAACTGCATGTTCCTCGGCAATAATAATCGGCGGTTCGTCGTAATTAATCGCGGTTGCCGACGGAATATCGATCTCGGGCGATTCGCTCATCGTCGGAGCCTCGGCTGTATCGGTAGCTGCTAATTCACCATCATTGGGATTAGCATTATCTTGAGCTTTGGCTTTGCTTTCTTCTTCGGCGTACTCGTCGAGCCGCATAAGTTCATGTAATGCAATATCATACTTCATGATAGATAATCCAATTATAAAAATAAATAGTAAAAGTTGAAGTAAATAATGAATTATTCACGGTAGAATAGATTGGTAAAAATAACATAAGTGTCATCAGCACTCAGTCATCGATCGGCAATGGATTCACTACTTATTCAACTTGTATATATCATGTTAAATTCCTCTCGCTCTGGCGGCATCATTCAATCTACCGATCTATTATCAATCATTAGATAGAGAACAAATCGCGATTGTCTAAGCTCCATGCAGACAATAAAATTCCCAACCTGCATCCACAAGTCGGGAATCTCAAGTTTGGTGTTACTAGACTGCTTTAGTTACGATCGGGATGCCGCTCTGGCTGGGGGTCGCGCTCGGGATGTGGTAGCGGCTGGGTGCTGACATCGATCTCTTCATGACGCAGCGTATCTTGAGCAGTTGCTGTTTCGAGAGCGATTTGTTTGGTAATCGCCACTTCTTCCCGCACGAAAGCTTCCTTGTGAATCTCGGGCACTTGCTCGTAGGTTTCCATCCGCACCTGTCCGTCGCCAAACTGGACATCTTCGACAGGAATTGCGGCACGATCGATCGATGCGAGTCGCTCGATCTGGATGCGTTCGCGCTTTACGGGAATGGCAATTTCCACTCCTTCAGTCTCGATCCGCTTATTAATTGCTACACCGCCGACTTTTTGCCGCGTTTTGTCTGCAATCAAGCGTTCTTCATAGAGTTTGATGGGTTCGTCCGCCGCGACTGGGGGAACTGGGGCTGGCACCACTGGCACTACTGGCACGACCGCAGCGGCTGGAGGAACTGGGGCTGGCACTACTGGTGCGACAGGGGCGATCCTGGGTGTGACGAGTGCCACTGGTGCTGCTGGTCGTGGTCTAAGCGCCCACCACAACAAGCCACCTAATAAGGGAAATAGTAGCAGTAACCACGGGAAGTCATTATCTGTCGTCGATCGAGTGACTGTGGTAGTAGAAGTGGTTTCAACTGGCGCTGGGGCATTAGGAATGCTAGCAGCGGCTGCTGTACCGCCCAGGAAGGCGGCA
>NZ_JANMZA010000361.1:0-13117 GCF_031382685.1 Chamaesiphon sp. OTE_8_metabat_110
TCGTTCATACATCTCCCTCCGCTGCTTGCTTCCGGTGGTGGCAAATAGCGGTGGGGAGATGCAATCTCTCATTCGCCTGCTTTCATCCCACCGCCAAGGCGGGTACACCTATGGCGGGGGAATTCCCGCAGTCCTAGTTAAATTGCCCCCTACTTCAAATGGCAGTACAGTCCCAAATACCCCAAATATAGATCGAGCTATGGACATCACCAATCCGCTGCTTTTCGATCGATTTCTTTGATGAATCCAGCTTTGCCATTCATATAACTCTCGATGTCATCTGGATATTTTTGAGCGAGTTGCTGCTTGATTTGGCTGTATTCTCGTGCTGTTTCAGGATGAGATCTCATGTAATCTCGAAACGCTAAATGTCGATCGATCTGGGGCGAACCAGTCTCGAAAGTATGAACGTGATGCGTTCTACTTCCTCGTTCATTATCTTTTCGGAAAAACCGCCGCCCAGCAATTCCAAATTCACCCATAGCAACATATCCTAATGCTGCGATCTCGGTGTTTCGATCGTCAACTTTTTCGATGTCTTTGACTGCAACTAAGATATCGATAATCGGTTTGGCATAAATAGTGGGAATTGAAGTACTACCGATATGATGAATCGCGATCGAATTATCGCCAAAAGCGACGGCTAGTTGTGTAGACTCAGTTTCAAATATATCGCGCCAATTGCGATCGGGTGGCACTACTTCAACTTTTCTCATGATGACTTACTCTAGGCGAACGACGTCTAGTTAGCGATCGTAAATATTGCCATCTGCGTTGGTGCGCCAACTTCAGGATCGATATTACCGATCGATCCAAACTCCACACTATATTTAGATCGATCGGAAATCCCCTGCGCCCAAGTTTGAAATTTGGCTCGCGTCCATTCAAAGCGATGATCGGGATGGCGTAATTTACCTATGGGGAGGTTTTCAAACTTGACATTATATTCGACATTTGGAGTGGTGACGATCGCCATTTTTGGTTTGGCAAATTCAAATAATACCCGCTCGAAAGCTTTGAGTCGATCGAGTTCCATGTGTTCGATGACTTCGATGACTGTCGCTGCATCGTAACCAGCAATTCTGGCATCGCGATAATTAAGCGATCCTTGAATTAATTGCAGTCTGCCTTTTTGGTGTGTCGGTAATTTTTCGAGTACTCGCTCTTGGGCAATTTCTAGCGATCGATAAGTGACATCCATCCCCAAAATTTCTAGAAAAGTTGGCTCTTTTAATAATAGTTTGAGCAGTTTTCCTTCGCCGCAACCCAAATCGACAATCTTTTGGACGCCGTTGGCTTTCAATGTAGACACGACGGTTTCCAGCCGCTGCTGATTGAGACTAATGGGCTTTTCGATGATATCTTCTGAAGTTTCGCGATCTGATGTTTCTGCGATTACTTCCTCAGCGGCAATTTGTGCAAGTGCATCGCGAGTCAATCCGCGCTGACGTTTGAGGTAGCGGCTGGTAATTTCTTCCTTCAGTGGATGGGTACTCAGCCACCCTTCCCCATGACGGAGCAACTTTTCGATCTCGTCTTCATTGACGTAATAATGCTTGTCATCATCCAACACTGGAATCATCACATGGAGATGACTGAGCAAATCGCTAAGCCTAATCGAGTGGCTCAGCTCCACATCAAAATAAGCACTATTACCCCAATCAGGAAAGGCGTCATCGAGTGCTAAGCGACGCACATTTACTTGATAACCTAACGGCTCGAATAAGCCCCGTAAAAAGCCTTCTCGCCCCCGACTGGGCAACACGGGAATCTTAGCAACCAGCGGAATCGGGGTATCGGCTAAATCCTGCCTTTGCTCGCACCTACCCGTCATCGCCGTGCGGAATACTTGAGAAATCGCGACACTCAAGAAAGATGATGCCGCATAAGGTCGATCGCTGACGTATGCTGCTAGTGTCTGTCTGTTTGCGCCAGCCTTACCTCTGGCTAAATCTACCGGATTGATGTCTAGTACCAACGCCGCCGTACATCTGGTATCGCTAGCTTCTGGGTAAAATACTCGCGCGGTACCAAAGGCAAGATCGAACGCCTGACATTTATCGGGATGCTTAAATAGCAAATATCCCAGATCTGTAGCGGGTTGGTGCGTAGTAGAAATCGTTAACAGCATCGGAGCAAAATTTTTTTAGCTAATCTCCTTACACTGTAATCTCTCAACCCTCACCTCGACGAAGATCTCACAGTCCGATCGCCAGTTTGGATATCTTCACGATATAAAGTCCATACAGGTGCTAACTAAAATTACAACAACTTTTCTAAGCGTTTCCGCATGGCTTCGAGATCGATGCGCTCGTCATCATCTGACTGAGTGCGCTTGCTTGTTTCCGGTTGCCAATCTGTTTCGTCCATATTTAGTGCGGGTGGCGTCACCAACATTTCTGGCGTCACGATGATAAAGTCGTAATCAGAATCTTCGCAAAATTCTTTGATTTCCTCCGGATCGATGCCTTCAACTGTCGGTTTAGGAAAATCTTCAGCTTCTAATTGATCGGCATAACGCACGGCGTCATCCTCTTGTTCAAACATTAAAATCACATTGCGATCGCCAACCTGAGTTGAATAAATCCCCTCATTATCAGTTCGCGCGTTAAATAATAAGACAAAAACACTCATGGAATTTGCGGTTTGTTGTTTGTTCTCGATCTAGTGACTAACAACTAGACCACCCTTCCATAATAAGCTGGAATGGCGTACTGGGGATCTCTTTGATTATTTAACCATGCCCAGAGCCGATCTCCGATCGAGAAATGCCGCCGATCGCATGTAGCAGATATTTGACGCAAATGGCTAGAGGACTCTACCATAGCGAGCTATTAGCGGGTGTCGAGGATCGCGTTGGTGTTGCAACCATGCCCAAAGTTGATCGCCGATCGAGAAATGCCACCATTCACTAGGATGTCTAATTAAACCAACATCCGTCATTACCCGATCGAGTAGTTGCCGATGGTGGTGATATTGTTGCTCTACGGGATCTGGAGACTTCTCAAAATATCCTGGTAACGATCGATCCGACATCTCATCGATCGGCGAACCCATATCGACTAAATTACCACGCTCATCGACTAAAGTAATATCGATCGCCGCTCCCGTACTGTGGGGTGGTGGCGTAGCCAGATCGAAGCTGGGAATCGCCCAGATTTTGTAGACATCCGCCCAGATTTGCTCCGTTTGAATGTCTAAAAGTTGGGTGGGATCTAGTTGTCGATCGCGAACTGTCTGCCCAAAAGTATAATTGACCATATATTCTTGCACCTCTACCGGACGATAGGCATCAAAGATTTGGATGCGCCAATTTGGGTGTAGTTGTTGCAATTTTGCTTGTGCGGTAATTACTCGATCGAGTACTCCTTGACGCAGAAAATACGGAGATTTGCCATTATAATCCGCTCCACATTTGATATATGGATGCGGTGTCTCGATCGCAAATAATTCTAGCGGAATTGCAACTAATGGTTCGTGACATTCTTGAATGGGAACTTGGCGGTAAGGCTTCATAATTAGGCTTTAGGCTTTAGGTTTTAGGTTTTCAGTGTTTTCGGCTATCGATCTGCTCAGATTTCGCATCATGTTAGAAAATGCCGATGCCGAACCTGCTTCCCGTGGTTCCATACTAGTCAAATAACCGATCGACGATTGAGATTCTTCTAGAGTAGCTAACCAATGCAGAAATAGATAGTTACCCCATCTGGTAGAGCATGATATCTAGTGCTAACTGTTACACTTAGGCGGAAGCAGTCGCCAAGAAGTTGCTAATTTCTTCCAGATCGCGATCGGTAGACTACTTATCATCTCAAAACCAAACCATGACTCCGAAAGAGAAATTAGAACACATTGTCGAAACCTCATTGTGGACGGTGAGATTTTTGGCAATCGTCCCAGTCATTTTCGGCATCGTTAGCGTTTTCTCTTTATTTATCTTAGGTAGTCTGGAAATCGTGACGGTGTTAGGAGAATATAAAAATATTTTTATCGGTAACAAGCTCTCCAGCGATGCTGTCAATAAAATTATGAGTGGAGTCATCGGTGGGATCGATCTTTATCTGATCGGTATTGTCCTGATGATTTTTAGTTTTGGGGTGTACGAATTATTTATCTCAAAGATTGATGTGGCGCGAGAGTCTGACGAGTTAAATATCTTAGAAGTGCGCTCCCTCGACCAGCTCAAAGATAAAATTCTTAAAGTTATTGTCGTAGTCCTCGTTGTGAGTTTTTTCAAGCGGGTGATGGCGATTGAGGTTAGCTCGGCGACAGACTTACTGTATTTAGCGGTTGCAATTCTATTGATATCAGCTAGTGGTTATTTACTGCGATCGAGCCACGAAAGTTAGTTAAATTAATTGAGAATTGAGAATTGAGAATTGATAATTGGGTCGAAAATTAGCTCATAAGTAGTTTGAAGTTATTTCTCTAAAACCTCTGGAACCGGATCGTAGCCGCCGGGATGGAAGGGATGACAGCGACAGATCCGCAGGGTGGCGAGATAACTACCGCGTAGTGCGCCGAAACGATCGATCGCCTCAAGGGCATATTGCGAACAAGTCGGGGTAAATCGACAACTCGGCGGAAATAGGGGCGAAATAAATCGGCGATAGATGCGAATCGATCCGATAAGGCTATTTTTCATGACATCATATCTTTAGTGCGATTTCTTGCCAATATTGGTGCCAATGCGAATGCTTTTGACTGATTCTAATCTCTGGCTGAGGATTGCCACAGTGCCAGTATACGTTGGCTCGATCGTGCTGATCTCCGAACTGCTACATCGCTACACGGATACCACTCCCGAGCAAGTTCGCAAAGTGGTGCATATTGGTACGGGTAACGTCATTATAATTGCGTGGTTGCTCGATTTACCTGCCTGGGTCGGGATGAGCGCTGGAGTGTTGGCGGGGATAGTAACCCTGATTTCCTATCGCTTACCGATTTTACCAGGGGTAAATAGTGTCGGGCGCAAAAGTCTGGGGACATTTTTTTATGCGGTGAGCATTGGTGTTTTGACCGCTATATTTTGGAATCTCCATTTACCTTACTATGGGGTAATCGGAATTTTAATTATGGCTTGGGGCGACGGATTGGCAGCGATTATTGGGCAGAGATTTGGCAAGCATCCATATACGGTTTTTGGTAATACTAAAAGCTGGGAAGGGACGTTGACAATGCTCGTCGTCAGTTATGCGATCGTGTCGATCGTCCTGCTCACTGTCAATGGCAATATTTGGCAAACTTGGGTAGTGGGAATTCCAGTTGCTATCGTTGCCACTGGCATAGAATCGATCGCGCAATGGGGATTGGATAATCTGACGGTACCGCTCAGTAGCGCGGGTTTAGCCTTTTTAGTCGATCGATTCTTGGGTGGCTTATCACATCTATAAAATTCATTTGCACTTCCAATCGTTCCCGTCGCTGGAGCGAATTACATATTGATAACAGATGAGTATAATTGCGTCCTGTGGGATAGATTTCAGAAGGAGACATAGAGAAGCAAGACAGGTATCATGTATACACAGTTAGAGCTGAAGATCGAGTAAAATATTTGCGTTGAGACTGATAGCCTATCTGCGCTACAATCCTGTATCCCGTAAATTCCTCATCAAGCACTCATGTCCCAAAGATCTAGTCAAGCAGCCATTGCTCAGTTTTGGTACATGCTCGAACAGCTCACCCTGTTTGATTTGAAAGGAGCTACAAAAAATGAGAAATTCACAGCTCAAATTCTGGAGACCGAAGAGGATCGAAATTTACCTTGGCTAAATCCAGAGGTTTTACTTGAACGGTTTAATTTATTAGACGCTAATAACGGAAAACCGCTGCGGTATGAATACCAAGTTTTTCTGGGCATCTTTTCATCAAAGTCAGTAATAGAGTTTATTAAATCCTTGCCCAAGCTGGCACAGAGCGGATTTGAGGATGTCGTTGCTGAAACATATAGTTGCTATGTCTCATTCAAAATCGATACAGATGGATTAATCATTGATGACTCATTAACATGCTTGGCTGCACCTTGGGCGCTCATGCGGATTGGGGCAATATTGACAAGTCAACAGCAGTTAAATATCGATACATGGACTGCGGACTTCAAAAAATATGTAGCTTGCTTAGAGACAGAATTTTCCAGCAGGGTAAAAGCAAATAAAGAGACTAATCGTAAGGTTAGAGTACAAGATATTCAAGGACTGTTGAATCTAGTTTCCCAAGATATCTGGAAACCCAAAGAGCTTAATATTCTGGGATATTATGTCGTCCAACGTGTCGATCGCAAAAAGGATGACACGGTAGCTAATATTATCAATAGCTTTTATTTAGATGACCTAGCATCGGCTGCTACTGCAATAACCGCAGGAACTGCAAGTCCAGCATTACAACAATTCCTGACCCCAACTATTTCTAATCGCCTAAATGTTGAGGAAACGCCTTTTCTTCGACATTGGCTATCACCAAGGCATCTACCATTGGGTCGATGGGCTTCCAATCCAAAATACAATCTCTCGCTAATGCAACAATTAGCGGTTAATCTAGCGATCGAAAAGTTAAAGGATGATGGGGGATTGTTTTCAGTAAATGGCCCACCAGGAACTGGGAAGACAACGTTGTTGCGAGATTTGATTGCCGATCTTATCGTGCAACGGGCAGAGAAAATGACAAATTACCTCGATCCAGCAGCAGCTTTTAGCAAGGTGGAGGGTTTTTATCGTCTTCATCCTTCGCTGACGGGTTTTGAAATTGTTGTTTCATCTTCCAATAATGCAGCAGTGGAAAACGTCAGTGTTGAGCTGCCCGCATTCGATGCCATCGACGAGCGATATCAAGAGCGAGCGACATATTTTAGAGCTGTCTCTGAAAGTGTCAAAGCTGCTGCACAAAAGCAGTCTGAAGAGCCAGAAATCAATCGGTCTGCCCCTACGACAACGGCACAGATGCCGATTCTCAAGAAGAGTGTAGATTCATTGGCGGATACTCCCCCGTCTACTTGGGGCTTAATTGCTGCCACGCTGGGGAAAAAAGACAATTGCAATAAATTCTGCATTGGCTTTTGGGATAAAGCTGGCTCCATCAATGCTCTATTGAGAGAGGAACCCGCTCGGTCTGACTGGGCTGCTGCACGCCAGGACTTTTATCAGTGCAAGCAAACAGTACTGCATCTCATCGAGCAGCGGGAGAAATGGTACGAGCAAATTAAAACTCAAGATCTGGTTTCTCAACAATATCGAGCGATAGAAACCAGTTTGGATATTGCACGAGCAAAGGAGTCGGAAGCAAAGGGGATATTCAAGCAAGCTTTGAAATTGCAACTTGAAGCTGCTGAATCTCTCAAGGAGCGAGAGGATTATTTAAAGCAACTAAAATCAACACAACCTTCCATCGCTACCCGCTTATTCGACAATGTTAGCTACCAACAGCATCACCAAAAAATTGTCAGTGTGCAACAACAGATGCAGATGTTAGCTTCTCAACTAACTAAACGGACATCGGCTGCTGAAGAGGTAAAACTCATTTTTCAGCGGCGAGAACGAGAAGTTCAGATACTCAATCGAGAAAAACAACAGTTAGCGCGAGTAATGCCGGACTGGTTGAACTTATCCTTGGCTAAAGCTAATCTAGGAGAAGCTTTTGGGGATGATGAGTGGTGGAATCAATTGAATGAGAAACGACAGCGTTCGGCACCTTGGGTAGACGAACAACTCAATCAAGCTCGTACCGAGTTATTTCTAGCTGCATTAAATGTTCACGAGCAATTCATTCGACAGGCTGCTATACCTATTAAGCAGAATTTGAAACGATGGGTGGGTTTGGTAAAGGGAGATCGAGAAGGTCTCAGCGACGAGCAAATCCTCTACCTTTGGCAAACACTTTTTCTCGTCGTACCCGTCGTATCTACTACCCTAGCCTCGGTACAACGATTGTTTGACAGGTTGCCTCCAGCAGCTTTTGGATGGTTGTTAATCGATGAGGCTGGACAAGGAATCCCTCAAGCCGTTGTAGGTGCCTTACAGCGATCGAAGAGAGCAATTATCGTTGGCGATCCATCCCAGATCGAACCAGTCTTCACTTTAGACAAAGCTTTGGTAAAAGAACTCCAAAACTATTTTGGGGTTGAGGATTGCTGGAGTCCGACAGAGGCTTCAATTCAAACTATATCCGATCGAGCCAATTCATTCGGTACCGATGTCAAAGTCGAGGGTGAGTCAAAATGGATTGGTTGTCCATTATGGGTACATCGTCGTTGTATCGAGCCAATGGCAACGATTTCTAATCAAATCGCCTATGAGGGCAAGATGGTGATTGCGACTATTTCACCCAAGGAGGATAAGCAATTTCCGCTAGGGGATAGTCGTTGGATCGATATTAAAAGTAAGTGCCAAGATCTACAATGGGTGCCCGCACAAGGAGATGAAGTGGTAAATCTGCTAACTCACCTAGTTGCGGCGGAACAAGCTATACCAAATCTGTATATCATTTCGCCATTTAAGGTTGTTGCTCTAAAGCTGAAGTATTTACTCCAAGCTAAAAAATCGCAATGGGCAAAGGGACTTACCGATCCTGATGTTAAGAGCTGGATCGATAAGTCCATCGGAACGGTGCATACTTTTCAAGGGAAAGAAGCCGATGCCGTTATTTTGGTATTAGGGTGTGATGAGTCAAGTGCAGGTGCCTTAAATTGGGCATCAAGTAAGCCTAATATTTTGAATGTTGCAGCGACTCGTGCCAAGTATCGTTTATACATAGTGGGCGATCGACAATTATGGTCGAAACTAAAATATTTTGATGAGGCTAGCGATCGATTACCTCATGAAGTCAAATCATCTGAGGCCAATGAGTCACAAACGCCTCGTCCAATTGTCAAACAGAAAGAGGGTATTCCGAGCATTGAGAGTCCTGTTTTAATTTCTAGCAGCAACATTCAAACAGAAAAAAATATGGAAAATTCATTAGACATTTCTGGGTTCTGGACTGAGGATGATTACTTTGAAGAAGGTAAATCTAAATACAACCTGGGAGATTATGAGGCGACAATCAATAGTTTCGATCGGTTAATCGAGCTAAATCCTCAAGAGGCTAGTTATTATAATTGGAGAGCTATTTCTAAAGATAATTTAGGAGATTCTCAGGGTGCAATCGTTGATTATTCAAAGGCAATTGAACTAAATTCTCAGGAGGCTATTTACTTTGGTAATCGAGGTGATTCAAAATATCGAACAGAAGATTACATAGGTGCAATTCATGATTTTGATAAAGCGATAGAGCTAAACCCTCAAAACGATTTTTATTGCAATTATCGAGGCTTGTCTAAATCCTATCTAAAGGATTATGAAGGCGAGATTGCTGATTATACAAAAGCGATAGCTCTAAATCCTCAAAATGCTGATTATTATAATAATCGCGGCCTTACTAAATATTCGATAGGAGATTGTCATGGAGCTATCGCTGACTATACAAAAGCGATAACTCTAAATCCCGAAAATGCTGATTATTATGATAATCGGAGTAATGCTAAGTACGATTTACTTGATTGTTATGGTGCTATCTCTGATTGCACGAATGCAATCAAACTAGATTCTCAGTGCAAACATTATTATAATAATAGGGGTGTATTCAAACATACATTGGGTGATTATCAAGGTGCAATTTATGATTATGAACAATCGATAAAAATAGATTCTCAATATCCTAATCCTTTCTTTTGGCGAGGATTCACCAAACAAAACCAAAATGACTTTACGAATGCAATTATTGACTATGATAAGGCAATAGAGTTAAATCCCCAATATGCAAATGCCTATAGTATGCGATGCTTTGCCAAATATAAGTTAAAAGATTATCACGGTGCAATCACTGACTTTGTTCAAGCGATTGCATACAAGCCAGATAGTTCTGTGATGGAGAATATTCAAGAATTAGAGAGAGTAATTAGCGAAGCTAAAAGCAAATTGATTTCTAGTCAGCTTCCATCATTCTCAGATCGTCAAATTAAAATTCAGAATATTTCCCAAGAAAGGGGGATAGAGAACTTAATTCACTTCACACATATTGAAAATCTAAATAGCATTTTGAGTGATGGATTAATACCGAGAACAACCCTAGAGCGAGATCGAAAATCATTCTCTTCCAATGATGATTTAAGATTAGATGGTTATCAAAGCTCGATTTCCTTGAGCGTTAGCTTCCCAAATTATGGAATGTTCTACAAGTATAGAAGTCGTAGCAACGAGAAAACTGTTGATTGGGTAGTTCTAGAATTAGATCCATCTATACTCTGGAAACTGGAGAGTGCATTTTGCTATAAAAATGCTGCATCTGGTGAGATGACAAAGATATCTGTCAATGAGAGAAAACAGCCGGAATACCTCCACAAGATGTTTGATGATAATGGTCAAAATCGTCAGGATCTAAATCTGTATGACAATAATCCTACCGATCCACAGGCAGAAGTTTTGTGTTTCGGCTCGATTAGTCCTGAATATATTAAGGGAGTACACTTTTACAGCGAATTAGATAAAGACCGATGGATTTTGAAAAATGGTGAACACGCCAAATCATTTAATGATAAGTTTTATTTTGGAGATTACTACTTTACTCCCAGAGCAGACTACTCATTCTGGACAAAAAAATCCTAGCCGATAAGTATTCACTGAATCAGTCTCCATAACATAAATCCTCGATCGAGAAGAAGTTACTAGCCCAGCTTTAATAAATAGCGTAGATGACAGATGGCTCAAAGACCAATTTATATACCTCAGCCAAATATTTATCCTTACTATCAGGAAGTCTCGATTAATTTTGAGTGGCATCCTGGTTTATCTAGGAGTCAAGCTCAAAAATCGATTCTGTCATTACATGAATCAGCCACAGAAAAAGGATTGAGTCCTCTGCTTGAAATTTCTTCTAAATCTTTACAGGATATAGGCATAAAATTGAGTGCCTTCAATTTGAGATTTGAGAAGGAAGGAAACTTTATCTCTGTTGAGTCTGCCTATCAGGGAAGCAAGGTTTTTGAAAATGATGGGCCATTTCACGACCTTTATAATGCTTCTAGTCAAGATGCAAAGACAGATGAGCGATTGCGTAATTCTGGATCGTTTAAAGGCTACTGCTTTTTTGGAGATGATTTTCCAGACAAACCAATCACTGCTTTTTATGATTGGCTTTATTTGGTAGCACTAATTGAAAATCCTATCGTGTCTGAACAATTGAAAAATTATGCTGGATTTTCAGACATAGCCTTCAATCCTAAAAAATCTATAAATTGTCAAGCTAGATCTGCGGCAATTTTTGTAGCTCTTGCAGATACGATCGATACTAATTTGATTCTAGATCGAGATTATTGGCTAGATTTAGTTTTAAACAGGTTTGGGAATCCAAGTGAAATCGATCGACATAAAGAATTACCATTGAGACAGATGGAACTCAATCTAGAAGTGTAAATAGAGCAATGGCTGGATTTTAGGGCGGTCTAATTGACTTTTTTTCATACGATTAAAACTTATTGCGATCTGGATAGCTTTGCTCGTTATCCCTTAACATTCAAGATGATATCTACAGACTTATAAATTAAATGCAGGACAAGCATCAAGCATCGTCCCTACGCATCGAAATGAAAGATCGGTGCGCGGGTATCGAATGGCAATCGTCTACCTTCAGGCAACAAGAACGCATGAGCGCGGCGCAGACTCAGATAGTCGCACTCACCATCAGTGATAACTAAGATCGGCGCATCCTTGGGGAAATCCTCAGCCGCCTCTAATCGGGCGATCGCGGGCATCAAAATCGTACCGCCTCTACCTTTGACCTCGACTGTCTCTAACAAGCGTTCTGGCTCCACGTAGCCCATATCGTGAATCCCCGCATCGCACTGGATGACGCGAACTTGGAGGACTTCGCGACTGAGCGCATAACTCGCGATCGCGCCCAAACCGCGTGCTAACGTGCCACTATCCATCGAGCCAGAGGTATCCAAAACCACCCCAAATGTCCGCGCTGCCATCAGTTCTAACGGTTTGATATACACCGCGCGGGGAATATCGGGTGTGGAAGATTGACGGCGGCTGGCGCGGGCAAAACTCCGCCGTGCGGCAATCGGCGGCAGGTAATTATCCAGCCAGTGTCCGAGCTTGACATCCCACGGAATCGGCGGCTGCAAAATTGACTTAATTTCTTCTACCAGATCCCCAGGCAGAAAACCGCGCTTCGTCTGTGCCATGTGCAAATCTAAGCCATCAGCCAGAGCGCGCCGATAAAAAGTGTCCAAATCGCAGCCCACACCCGTCCACCACGATGGGGGACGTTCTGAGAGCATGTCACTTTTACCGACACCGCGCAGGGTGCGTTCCTTTTTCAGCCGTCGCATCAGCCGTAGATCCTTGACGATCCGATCGTACAATGCCTCGGCGGATTCATGCGCGAAGCCCAATTCCAGATCGAGCATTAGTGAGGGTGTGGGAATTTCACCAATCCCCATTTCTACCAGCCAAGCATTAATTACATAGTCACAGGCAATATTCCACAAAAAGCGATCGCGTCCCTGTTGCCGTTCCTCATGACGTAACCCCACATGCAGCAACTCGTGTGCCATGACAAACTGAAGCTGAGGATAAGTCCAGGGAAATTTGGGATTGATATAGATCCGCTGAATTTCGGTATTTACCGCTGCTAATGAGATATCCATCTGCTGACATAATTCCGCATCCTCCACGATCTCAAATGCCGCTGCTAATGATGCCAATAGGGGATAGTTGGCTACAAACCACCTCCGAGCGCGTTCCGCCAAGGAATTGGCATTGCGCGTCGTCCGCCGCGATCCTTCGCCCGCAGTTTCTACCGCTTTAATTACTGCATTCCGAATCCCATTGGCAAAATCATCGCTGTGTCGTTGCCGAAATGCAGCGGTAAATGGGTGGACATCGGGACTGACAATCCAACTCGGCTCGCGCCCAGCAGTTCCAGGATAACCGTATTTAGCGCGTGCCGCCCCGAAATCACGGGCAAAAATCGCGGCAATATCCTCAATATTTTGCGCTGGTAAAGGTAGCTCGATCGTCGGATGAATCGATTGCCCGATCGAGATTTGCTGGAGCCAATCCACCGCCACCAGTTCACAAGC